>CAIYFF010000598.1 GCA_903925435.1 uncultured Planctomycetota bacterium
CATCACGGGCAGGTCCATTTCCTGGTCCCCGAGGGTGAGCTTGGCGGTCTTCGGAACAGTCTGGTTGGTCATCGCTTCGGCTGCCGCAGAAGTCGTGGAAGGGGGCACAACTGGGGCGAGGAGACTAGGGGCTCGGCTGGTCATGTTCCGCTGGAAAATCCGATGGACTGAGCCATCCATCGGCTGTTCGCAGGGGTCCGGGACAGCGCACCTTTCCCGACCTGAATGTCGGTGGACGGAAAGGGCGCCCCATCGCGGTCCGCCCATCCCCGCCCCACCGCGGCTCCGTGGCGCCTCAGCGGCCACATCTCCGTGGCCGCGTCTCAGTGACCGCGTTTCAGTGATCAGCGGGCTCGCCCAGGAGCGCGATCAGCTCGGCCTTCTTCTGCTCCATGAGCTGCTTGGTGTCGGCCTCGAGGCACATGCGCAAGAACGGCTCGGTGTTGCTCGGGCGCACGTTGACCCACCAATCCGGGAACGTCACCGTCACGCCGTCGAGGTGGTCGATCTTGCCCGTCGAATACTTCGTCTCGACCGCCTTCATGAGCGCGTCCTTGTCCGCGACCTTGAAGTTGATCTCGCCGGTCGGGTGGTATTTCCGCAGCTCGTCGGCCGCCTTCTTGAGCGAGCGCTTCTCCTGGCTCAGCTGGTTGAGCACGAGGATCGCCGCGAGCACGCCGCAGTCGGTGTAGTAGTTCTCGGCGAAGTAGAAGTGCCCCGACAGCTCGCCGCCGCCGATGCAGTCCGTGCGGCGCATCGTCTCCTTCATGAACGAGTGGCCAACGCGCTCGCGCACCGGACGGCCGCCGAGCTTGACGATCTCTTCGGCCACGACCTTGCTGCTGCGCAGGTCGTAGATGATCCCCTTGCCCGGGTGCCGCTGCAGCATGCCGCGCGCGAGCATCACCGTGATGAGGTCCGCGTGCACGGTGCGACCTTCTTCGTCGACGAACGCGCAACGATCCGCATCGCCGTCGAACGCGAGGCCGAGCGGCGCCTTGTGCTTCTTCACTGCGGCGCGCAAGTCGTCGAGGTTGGACTCCTTGAGCGGGTTGGCTTCGTGGTTCGGGAACGTGCCGTCGAGCTGCTCATAGAGCGGCACGACCTTGAGGCCTGGGATCTTGCTGAAGATCGCCGGCGACTCGTTGGCGCCCATGCCGTTGGCGTAGTCGACGACGATCGTCATCGGCTCGATGCCCTTCTGGAAGTTCGCGATGTGCTGCACGAAGTCGGCCTTCACGTCGACGTGATCGCGCTTGCCCGCGTGGTTCGCAGGAGCGATCTCGGGGCCGCGCACCAGCGCTTCGACATCCTTGATGCCCGTGTCGCCCGACATCGGCCGCGCGTCCTTACGGCACAGCTTGAAGCCGATGTATTGCTTGGGATTGTGCGACGCCGTCACGACGAGGCCGCCATCGCTCGGGATCTTGCCGATCGCGTAGTAGGCCATGGGCGTCGACGCGAGGCCGATGTCCACCACATCGCAACCTTGCGCGAGGATGCCCTCGATGATCGCGTCCTGGACCGACGGCGCCATCGTGCGCATGTCGCGCCCGACGACGAGTCGCTTGGCCTTCAGGAACACCACCAAGGCCTGCCCGATCTTGCGCGCCATGCGCTCGTCGATCTGGTCAGGGTAGGTGCCGCGAATGTCGTATGCCTTGAAGATGCTCACAGTGGATTCCGATTCGGTATGGGGAGACGGCTTGATCGGTAAGAACGGGTGTTCCGCTTCAGCGAAGTGCGCGTTCGACGAACTCTTGGCAGGCGGATAGGCACGCGGCCACGCCCTGGTCGCCCACGTCGCGGTGCGTGACGAAGCGGATCCGGGACGGCCCGGACTTGGCGCAGCGCACGGAGCGCGCGGCGAGGAACTGCACGAGTTCTTGCGCCTCGAGGCCGCGAACGTCGGCCATGACGATGTTGGTGTCGACGACGCTCGGGTCGACGACGAGGCACGGCAGTTTGGCGAGGCCGTGCGCCAATTCCTTGGCGCGACGATGGTCTTC
>CAIYFF010000599.1 GCA_903925435.1 uncultured Planctomycetota bacterium
CCGGGGCGCTGCGCATCGCGTGCGGCATCGTCTTCTTGCTCGTGCACGGACTCCCAAGGCAACGCGTATTGCGTGCGATGCGTGCCGTAGGTGGCGCCGCAGTGGGTGAGCACGTCCTTCTCGTCGAAGAAGACCCAGAGTCGATCGGTTCGCATGTCCTGGGCGAACATGTTGAACACCACGAGCACCAAGCCTGCGCTCTTCGCGCTGGATGCGTCGTATCGGTAGGCCGAACGCCGGCCGAGTTGCACGACCTCCGTGGGAGCTCCGAGCCTTTCGACGACCTCTCGCGCAGTTGTCTTGCCCGGCTCGAACGTCCTCACGATCTGCGCATCGATCGGATCGTTGGTCTCCATCCGCGCGATGCCGCACGAAGCGAGAAACAGGGCGGACAGGGCAATCGCGAGCGAGCGCTTCAGCATGATGGCGAGGCTAGCCCAGCGTCGCCGGTGCGCAACGTCGCAGGGCGGAGAGACTGCGGCTCCGGCGCCCCCGTCGAGGCGGCACTTTTTGAGCGAACTTTCCTGCGCCGTGCCTAGGCTCCTTGGGATGAACGTGCTCCAGAACTACGTGAGCGGCAGCTGGCAGGCTGGCAGCGGCGCCACGAAGACACTCCACGATCCGTCCACCGAATCGGTCCTCGCCGAACTGCGCGAAGGAGGCATCGACTTTGGTGCAATGCTCGCGCATGCGCGCCAGAAGGGATTGCCAGCGCTGCAGTCGATGACCTTTGCGCAGCGCGGCGAAGCCCTGAAGTCGCTGTCGAAGATGTTGCATGAGAAGCGCGACGAACTGATCGCGATCAGCACGCAGAACGGCGGCAACACGCGAGGCGACGCGAAGTTCGACCTCGATGGCATGACCGGGACGCTCGCGTTCTACGGCTCGCTCGGCGCTTCGCTGCCACCGAGCGGCGTGATGCTCGATGGCGAAGGTGTCCAACTTGGTCGCACGCCACGTTTCTTCGGTCAGCATGTGTTGACCGCGCGCCCCGGCGTCGCGATCCACATCAACGCGTTCAACTTCCCGGCGTGGGGCATGGGCGAGAAGATGGCGTGCGCACTGCTCGCTGGTGTGCCCGTGGTTGAGAAGGCTGGCGCGCCGAGCGCGATGCTTGCATGGCGCATTGCGCAGCTCGTCGTCGAGAGCGGGATCCTCCCGGAGGGCAGCTTTCAGTTCGTGTGCGGCTCGGTCGCGGGCGCGCTCGACCATCTTGCTCCGCTCGACTCGGTTGCGTTCACGGGGTCGTCGAAGACCGGCGCGATCATTCGCGGCAACAAGAACCTGATCGCGAAGAACTGCCGCGTGAACATCGAGGCGGACTCGGTCAACGCAGCCGTTCTCGGCGCAGATGTCGATGTCGGCGGCGACACGTTTGCCCAGTTCGTCACCAATGTCGCGGTCGACATGACGCAGAAGGCGGGACAGAAGTGCACCGCTGTGCGGCGCATCTTTGTTCCGGAAGCTCTGCTCGAGGACGTCAAGGAAGCGCTGCTCGAACGCCTCAAGGCAACCAAGGTCGGCAATCCTGCCGATGAGACGGTTCGCATGGGGCCCGTTGCCAGCGCAGACGCGCTCGTGGCGGTGCAGTCGGGCATGCAGCAACTGCTGACGGCCGCGGATGCTCTGTGCGGCGGCCCTGCGAAGGCTGCGGATCGCGGCTACTTCGTCGCTCCGACCTTGCTGCTCGCGCGCGACCGCGGTGCCGCGCCTCTGCACGAGTTGGAAGTGTTCGGACCTTGCGCGACGCTGATCCCGTATTCGGGCGACGCGAAGGAAGCGGCGGCTCTGGCCAATCGCGGCGGCGGCGGCCTCGTCGCCAGCCTCTACTCAGACGACCGCGATACGCTCGATGGCCTCGTGCGCGCGATGGCTCCGTGGCACGGTCGCATCTGGATCGGCAGCGAGAAGACGCAGGGGCAGGCGTTGGGGCCGGGCGCGGTGTTGCCAGGCACGATCCATGGCGGCCCCGGTCGAGCCGGCGGCGGCGAGGAGCTTGGCGCGTTGCGTGGGCTTGCCTTCTACATGCAGCGGACGGCGCTCCAGGGCGATCGCGCGCTGCTCGGCAAGGTGCTCGGCGCCGAGTTGGCTTCTAGCTGACGAGTCGATCCTGCCAACGGATCCGTCGGTTCGCGCTGGGTCAGAAACCCAGTGTGAACCGATAGCCTGCGGACGCTGCGATGCCGGCCGCGTTGGCGGCTGGGTCGAGAGCAAATGCCTGCGCGAGCGCTTGGGTGCCCGCAAAGACTGGGTCCGTCGGAAGCGTGATCCAGAACAGCGCGGACGTGCTGCCGACGTAGGCCACGACATCGGGGCTCACGTAGAGGCTGCAGCCAGGCATGCCGTATGCCGCGAGCGGACTGGGCAACGCAGTTCCGTTCCACTGCGTGTCGTTGAACCCAACGTAGACAATCGTTGGGAAGCTCCGCGTGCTTGCGCCTACTCCTGGGCTGAGGACCCGCATGTGGTGGGCTGTGCCGAGCTTTGGAGGCGCGTAGCTCTTGATGCGAACCGATCCCGCGGTCGTTGCACAAGCCACTCCGAAGCGCTGGATGTGGCCCATGGGTCGCATGGACCACAAGTGCGACGCGAGCGATTGGTAGGCAACTTGGTCCGCCAAGCTGGTCGGGCCTGCGATCAGGTCGCGTTGCTCGTATGGATCCGTCCGTAGGTTGTAGAGCTCCTCGTGCGGCTCGATGACCGGGTCATCAGAGAATCGCACCAGCTTGTAGTCGCCGTGGATCTGCGCGCATCCGCTGCCAAACCCAGTGCCGATCGTCTCCGCATAGATAGGTCGCTCAGCCTGAGGTTGGTTCGCCAACAACGGTGCGAAGCTCACTCCATCCAGAACGACGGGCACGTTCGCATTCGATCCACCGGCGAGGTCGAGCAGCGTCGGGAACACATCGACGGCGTGCACTCGGTCCGCGATGACGCGTCCAGCGTTGGTCACCGCGGGCCCCTGGACGATCATCGGAATCCGCACACCGCCTTCGTAGAGCGAACCTTTGGCTCGCGCTGGTGGTGCGATTGCCACCGCAGACGGCGCGCCGTTGTCCGACATCAGCAGCACATTGGTGCGGTTGCGAACGCTTCCGAGTCCCGCCATCAGGCGGCCGAACTCGGCGTCCAAGGCCTCGACCATCGCCTTGTAGAACGGCACCGGAGTGGTCGCGGGATTGAGGCCCGTGAGGTTCTGTCCGTGCAGATGTGCCGGCGGCGCGTGGAGAGGGGTGTGCGGCGCATGGAAGCTCAGCACCAGCAACCAAGGTCGCGTCTGCGCTCCAATCCAGAGCAGTGCTTCATCAACTTGGTCGGTGGTGGCATACGTCGTCGCCTGCACCGAGGCTCCGTTGGCGGTCTTCTGCCACTGGGTGTAGTTCGGCAGGTTGCCGTAGAGGGCGCCGACGAAGTGCGGCCAGCCTTGCACGTTGGGCGTGCTATGCCCGTGGCGATCGCCGAGATGCCACTTGCCGATGTAGGCGCGGGCATAGCCCCGCGATGCCATCGCTTCTGGCAGGATCCACTCTTCGTCGCGCAGTCCCGCATCGCCTGCCATGCACGTCACTTCCATTCCGCTGCGGAACGCGTGGCGTCCCGTCATCAGGCAAGCACGCGTCGGGGTGCACACGGGATTCGCATACGCGTTGGCAAAGCGAACGCCTTGCGCAGCGAGCTGGTCGAGGTTGGGCGTCGCAGGTGGATTCGCGTGCTGCTGGTAGCAACGCACATACTCCGGCCCGAGGTCATCGACGATGACGACGAGGAGGTTGGGCGGTGACTGCGCGCCGAGAACGCTTAGGACCCACGCGAATGCGCTGATCCAACGAAAGATATGCATGGAGGCAGGAGGAATGCCTTGTGCCGCATGCCACCGGAGGACTCCGGGTTGACCGTCATGCAGAACGGCCCAAATCTCCCCAAAACGAACTTGCTGGCAAGGACAGAGGCACGTTCCTGCTGCTCTCCCTGCTCTTCCTGCGGATCCCTCTTCTTCGTGCAGAGGACAGGTCTGCACATCGCAATGCGACTTAGCGCACGCGGTCCGGCTGGATGAGAGTGGTGGGCGTTGCAGGGCTCGAACCTGCGACCCTCAGCTTGTCGAGCTGATGCTCTACCAACTGAGCTAAACGCCCAGCCAGGGCGGGGGATCATGCCGTCGAGCAAAGAGGAAGCAAGTGGAAAGTCCGCGTTGGCGAGCAGCTAGGTCGATGCGGTGCGTCGCATGCGATGCACGACTGGTGCGCGCGACGCGTGGATGCGCGGAGTGGCAAGGGCAACTGCGAGTGGAACGCAGGGGCATCGCTCCTAGGATCCGCGCGGCGTTCGCGCCTCACCCGCCTTCGTGATGGACCTTCTGCTCTCGCACCTAGAACCTGCGCACCTTCCGCTGCCGTTGCGCGGATCGAGCGCGAGATTTCTCCTGGGTCGCATGGAGCTGATCCTCGAGCCGGTGCGCGGTGGCTTCACGCTGCTGTGCCACGACGGCTCCGCCGCGCGCACGTGGTCGCTGGGGCTCAGTGGCGCTGGGCAGCTTTGGGTGCAGTGCAAGCTGCCTCGTTGGCCGTTGCGCGTGTCGCTTCGGGAGACGCTCGTGCTCGTGCCGCACAGTCGTGTACGCGGCTACGTCGCGGTGCCGCTCGTGCCGACGTTGCAGTGGAGAACCGAACACGCGGCTCCTGCGACGATCTGCGAACTGCTGCCCAACGCGCTCGGTGCGGAATGGGAGGACGCGAGCGCCGCAGTGGTGCAGCGCGTCACTTCGCCGTTCCTCCAGCGCACTCCGCTGCCCGATGAGCAACTGCGAGCCATCGTGCCCCTGTTCCTACGCAACGACGCCGACTCGGTGCAAAGCCCCGATGCGTTGCCTCTGCAGTTGCGCGAAGAACAACTTCGTTCGTGTCGTCAGCATTTGATCGCGTCTCCACAGCGCCTGCGCATCGGCAACGACGGCCGCATGCAAGAGATCCCTCGCTCCGCCACCAAAGTGCCGCAACCATGAGCCGCCTCTGTCTTGATCGCGCAGCGATCACTGCGCTCTCTGTTCCGATGGGAGGACTTCGCGGGAAGGCCGCAGCAGCGTGCTTGTTGCTGCTGATCGTGTCATTGCCCAGTTGTTCGGAGAACGCAAGCGAGACGCGCATTCGCGAGCTCGAGGCGAGGATCGAGCGGCAAGAGATTGCCAACGAGCAACTGCGCCGCAGGCTTGGCGGCATGCTCGATGGCCTCGCGTTGCGGATGGATCGAGTGGTCGATGCACTTGGTGAAGGCGCGCCCAAGGCAAGCGCCCCGGTCGCAGACGTCACGCCGATTCCAACCAAGGAACGAGCGGAGAGCTCCTCCGCCGAGCGGGTCGTGGCGTCGCCGGTCAATCCCGCCGATGCGCTCGCTCGCGATCGTCGAACGGGGGCGTGGGTCGCCGCTTTGGCCGCTGTGGTAGCTGCCGCGTTCGTTGCGTGGCGCTGGCGTTCGCAGCGGGCGCGGGGATGGCGTGGCGATGCCGACCTTGAGGCATCGGGCGACAGTGCCGCATGGAGCGAGGCGAATGTGCTGTCCGATGCTGTGCCGCAGAAGGATGCAAGTCCGAGCGCCGCGGCGAAGCGGTCCGAGCAGTTCATCGAAGAGCAGGACTTGATCATTCTCGATCCGACGGATGCGGACGAACAAGCCGCGATCGTCGGTGAGCCTGAGCGCACGACGATGCAGTCGACGTCGCCTGCGCAGCGCTCCACCGAGACCAGGACAGAATCGCGGGCCATGCCGACGCTCGATCCCAGTGGTCCGGCGCGCACCGCCTTCCACGTGGATGCACACGAGCCTCCCGTCGCCCGCGCGTCGATCGAGTCGTATCTCCGCCACGACCCTCGGGTGCTGCAAAAGCCTGCGCCCGTGGTGCGCGTCCACGAGGGCGGCCTCTCGGTGGACTGCGCGCTGCTGCCAGGGCTTGCCGCTGGCGAGCGAGAGCATCTGCGCGCGGTGTTGCAGCGGCTCGCTTCGCCTCGCTGAGTTCGCGGCAGAGAAAGAGCGGGCTCGCGCGTTCGCGCTCGCTATAGTCCTCGCCCCCGTTTCCCGAGACCCCAGTCCGCAGAGAAATTCATGATCATCGGCGTTCCCAAGGAGATCAAAGCGCAAGAGAACCGAGTCGGC
>CAIYFF010000600.1 GCA_903925435.1 uncultured Planctomycetota bacterium
CTGGCAGCCAGCGCACCAATAGGTGCTGCGCCCGCCGTCGGTCGTGCGACGGACCTTGGCCTTGCACCGGCGGCACGGAAGCCCTTCGCGCTCGTAGACGGCCAGTTCGCGCGCGAAGTAACCCTGCTCCTCGCCGACGCCGACGTAGTCGCGGAACGACGTGCCGCCGGCGTCGATCGCGCTCTGCAGCACGGTTCGCACTGCGTCGCAAAGCGCTTCGCACTCCACGGGCTTGAGCGATGCGGCAGCGCGACGAGGTCGCACCTTGGCACGCCAACATGCTTCGCTGGCGTAGATGTTGCCGACGCCGACGATCAGGCGGCCGTCCATGAGCATCGACTTGATGCTCGCCTTCTTGCCGCGGCGGATCGACTGCAGGAACGCGCCATCAAAGCCTGGTTCGAGCGGTTCGCGTCCGAGGACTCGGATCAGCTTGTGGTGCCCGAGGTCCTCGGCCGTGCTGTAGTCGAGCATGCCGAACCGACGCGGATCGATGAATCGCACAAGGCGATCGCCGAAGTCCATGCGCCAGTGCTCATGGAGGCGCCATTCGGGCCGCGCATCGCGCGTGGTCGTCACGTCGACCAGCATGCGTCCACTCATGCCGAGGTGGACGATCGCCATTGGCGATGTGGCGCCATCGAATCGCATCAACAGATACTTCGACCGCCGTTCAATCGCCGTGCATTCGCGGCCTTCAAGCCCGCGAATGCTCTCGGCTGGGATCGGCCAGCGAAGGTCGAGGCGTCGTAGTTCGACGCGCTTGAGCCGCCTGCCTTGCAGCAGCGGCTCGGCGCCGCGTCGGACCGTTTCGACCTCGGGGAGTTCGGGCATGGCGTCGTGCTCGAACTATGCGCGCCGGCTCGTCGCGGCGCGCGCACTCGGCTCAGAGATTGACCGTGCCGACACCCGCGTTGGTCGCAATGAGGCCGAGCGGGTTGCTCGCGTCGCTGCAGAACGCTTGGTTCGTCACCTGCCGACCCAGCAGCGCTTGGTTGTTGGGCACCGTCAGGTTGAACTGTGCAGCTCCATTCGTGTGGAAGCCGAACATCGTCACTTCGACCGACGACAGGATGAGGCAGCCAGGAGCGCCGATCGGCTCGAGGTCGATTGGCAACGAGCCGAGCTGCGGGTCGGTGACGGTCGAGGATCCCATGCTCATGATGTAGAAGCCGCCGAGCGGATCCATGTTGCTGAGGGACAGCGAGAACGGATCCCCGAGCGTGGGCGCACTGACGACTCCGAGCGTCGGCAGGCCTGATGGGCCGCTGCAACCTTGGCCAAACGCGACCCACGGTTCGAACGCGGGCACATGCAAGTCGGTCAGCACCCAGTTCGCCGTTTCGCTGTCCGCCTTGATCACCACGCGATCGAACGCGTTGGTGGTCTGGAAGAACTTGGTTGCGACCGTGGTGAACAGCGACGTGCGGTGCGTGGCGACGAGCGAGTTGTCGGCCGCGAGGCGGAACTCAAGGTTCATGCCGCCACTCCAGTCGCCGACCGAGAAACCGAACTCCGTCGTCGTCAGGTCGAAGTCGATCGTCAGGTCGAATGCGTTGAAGAATGAGGCTGGCGGGATCGTCGAAAGTTGGCTTGTCGTCGGGCTGAGGCCGAAGCCGTTGCCGCCGTCGATGTTCCAGTTGTAGTAACCCTGCGCCGCGGTGTTTGGCGTCAGCGTGAACGCGCTGATCTGTGCGACATAGGGCGCGCCTGCTGCGCGGATCGCCTGCAGCGTCGTGGTGCCCGCAGCGCCGTTGTTGACTCGGTCTGCATCGACGCGCGTCGACAGGATGGTGAGAGACGGGATCTCGACGGCCTGCGCGCACAGCGATGCGGACAGGACGCCGAGCGCGAGGACATTGCGCATCGGGGTCATGAGTGTGTGGTGAGCAAAGGCCGCGCGGGGCTGCGCGCCTTCGTCCAATGCTGGGTTCGCAAGGATAGCTTCATCGCCGAACGTCGCTAGCCCACCGGATGTCCCATCTGCGCCGCAGCTGCGCAGATTGCGGCGCAGCGTCAGCTGCGAGAGCCAAGGCCGTGGCCTCGGCGCACGCCTCCGTCAGAGCTCCCGCAGCCGCTGCTCGATGCCAGCGACCTGCTGGCGCATGGCCGCGAGGCTCTCTTCCTGCTGCGCGATCACTTGCGGCGGAGCCTTGGCGCGGAAGCCTTCGTTGCCGAGTTTCTGCTCCATCGACTGGATCTGCTGCCGCAGCTTCTCGGCCTGCTTGCCGAGCTTGTCGCGTTCCTTGTCGAGGTCGACGACGCCGAGCAAGTACGCCTTGCCATCGCCGATGACGACGGTGGCGCTGTCTTTCGTCGGTTGCTGATCGGCTCCGATCGCAATGGACTCAGCTCCGGCCATGTGCGCGAGCAATCCCTGTCCGCGCTGCAGCAGCGTTGCCAATGCGCCCGTGGCTTGGATGCGCACTCCGATTCGCGCCCTGGGAACGACTTGATACGACGCGCGGGCTTCGCGGATTGCTGCGCACCATTGCTGCACTGCTGCGACCGCTGCCTCTGCCTCGGCGTCGATCCGCGCCGTGCCCGCTTCGGGCCACTTCGCGTGGACGATCAGTTCGCTGTCCGAGAGCGGAGCTTCGATGCCGCGCACCGGCGCCAGCGAGCGAAGGCTCTGCCACAGCGTTTCGGTCAAGAACGGCACGAACGGATGCAGCAGTCGCAGCGTCTGGTCGAGCACGAACGCGAGCGTCTGTTGCGCGATCGCGCGTTCGTTGGCGTCGGTCTCGGGCCGGAAGCGCGGCTTGATCAGCTCCAAGTACCAATCGCACAGCTCGCCCCAGAAGAACTCGCGTGCCACCGCGATCGCAGCCGCTGGGTTGTAGTCGGACAGCGAGCCGTGCACTGCTGCGCGGGCCTTCGCAAGGCGCGACAGGATCCAGCGATCCTCGAGCGGCAGGTCCCCGGCCTTGCGCGCCACGAACGTCGAGCCTTCGAGGTTCAAGAACGCGAAGCGAGCTGCGTTGAACAGCTTGTTGCAGAAGTTGGCGCCGACCGCGAAGCGATCGCTCGTTGCCTTCGCCGGCGTCAGCCCTTCCTTCGCATACTGACCGATGAGGTCCATCGGCTGCTTCGTCACCGGATCGAGGAACGTGCCGAGGTAGGGGCCCGGCTTCGCGGTCGCGAGATCGATCAAGCGCTCCGGCTCTCCCTCCTTCGTGAACGGCGAGATCGCCTGCACGGGCAACCGGATGTCTTGCGTGCCCGTCTGCAACTCGCACACGACGTAGCGCAGCGCATCGGCGCCGTAGCGCGAGATGATGTCGAGCGGGTCGATGCCGTTGCCCTTGCTCTTCGACATGCGCTCGCCCTTGCCGTCGAGGATCGTCGCGTGCAAGAACACCGACGAGAACGGCACGTCGCCGAGGTTGTAGAGCCCCGTGATCACCATGCGTGCGACCCACAGCGTGATGATGTCGCGGCCGGTCACGAGGCAGCTGCCCGGATACCAGTAGTCGAGCGCGCTCTTGTGTCCGTCCTTGCCGCCGAGCGAAGGCTGGCCCGCATCGACCTTTGCGGTCTCGGGGTGCGGCCAACCCAGCGTGCTGTGCGGCCACAATGCGGAGCTGAACCACGTGTCGAGCACATCGGGATCGAGTTCGAGCCCGGCGCCTTGCAGCATTGGGCCAGTCGTCGCATCGGCGCTTTCGTCGCGGAAGCAGATCTGCACTTCGATGCTCTGCGGCGCGTTCGGCTGCTGCAGGCGCGTGATCGCATCGGCGACCGACAACCGTGTGCCATCCGGCAACACGATCCATGCAGCGACATCGTCGCGCGACAACTGTCCCTTCAGCATCGGCGCGAGCATCAACAGATGCTGCGTCGGAAGGTCGCCGCGCCACACCGGGATGCGATGGCCCCACCAGAGCTGTCGGCTGATGCACCAGTCCCGCTTCTCGGCGAGCCACTGGTCATACATCTTGCGGTAGCGGTCCTGGTCCGGGTGGAACATGACCTGCGCGCGCTTCGTGCCATCTGCGAACGCGGGCAGCGCGCCCGCCGTCGCGTCGAGCGCGGCCTGTGCGAGGCCTTTGCTGTGGAACTCCTTGCTCGTGCCGCGGCCCATCACGATGCCGCCATCGACGTCGGCCATGTGCACGAACCACTGCTTGGAAAGCCACGGCTCGACGATCGTCTTGCTGCGGTCGCTGTGGTCGATCTCGATCGTGCGGTCTTCGATCTTCTCGACGAGTCCCTGCGCGTCGAGGTCCGCCATGATGCGCTTGCGCGCGGCGAAGCGATCGAGGCCTTGGTAGGGGCCCTGTGCTGCGATCGTGCCGTTGCTGTTCAGCACGTTGACTGCGCCGATCTCGCGGTGCCGCTGCCACACTTCGTAGTCGTTGGGGTCGTGCGCCGGCGTGATCTTGACGCAGCCGGTGCCGAGCGACGGATCGGCCCATTCGTCGGTGATCAGCGGGATCTCGCGGCCCGTGAGCGGCAGCGTCACCTTGCGGCCTTGC
>CAIYFF010000601.1 GCA_903925435.1 uncultured Planctomycetota bacterium
AGATCGCATCGACGGCCGCGTTGGCCTGGCGCTCGTAGTCGCGCGCGATGGCGCAGAGTTGCGCGACCATCGCGCGCGTGCCGTCGCTGCTCTTCTTGCGCGCGGCTTCCACTTGCAGCGCCGTTTTGCTGATCCCGTGCGCAGCGAGGTGTTCGTCCGCGATGTACCAGAGCCCGCGTTCGACGTCTTCGCGAAGGTCGCGGAGGATATGCGCCAAGTATGCGAACGTGCCGAGCTGTGCGCCGGTCGCGAGCACGAGAGCGAGGTCGGGATGTGGCGCGACGCGGCGCTGCTCGACCGTTGCCGCGAGAATGATCCGGTAGATCGTCGTCGGCGAGACGCTCGCGCCGTGCGTGTAGTGGAGGAAGTCGGCGAACGTCGCGAACTGCCCCTGCGCGTCGATGTCCGCGATCATCGCGTCGAAGAAGTCCGTCCACAGTTGCTGTGGCACGCCAAACTGATGCGCGTAGCGCGCTGCGAGCGCGACCAGCGAAGCCGCCTCGGCGTGGCCGGTCGGCGCGAGGTCGGCGCGCGGCGTGAAGTCCGGCGCTGCGCACGAAAGGAACGCGTCCTTCCATGCAGTGACCGCGGCGACGATGCGCTGGTCGCGGTGCCCGTGCCCATGCTTCTCGGCATGCTCGTCGACGAGGTCGTCGACGACGCGCATCAACGCATACATCGCGCAGAACGCGGCGTAGCGCTCATCGTCCGCAAGCAACCTGCTCGTCATGAACAGGTTGTTGTTGTCGCGCGCGGCGATCCGTTCGGCGGTCGCGAGTTCTCGCGGCAATCGGCCGACAGGGCGTGGATCAGGAAGGGGCATGGCGCGCGGGGCGCGGCATGTTGGCCGCAACGGCGTCGCGTTGCAAAGCGCGCCGCCGCGGCTCCTTTGAGAACTCAGCCCTGCTGAGGGTTCTCCATGGCCTCGTCGACGCAGGCCTGGATCGCGGCGAGCGCGGCGCGCAGGCGCTGACGCTCGTTCTCGAGTTCGCGCAGAGCCTGGATCAACTGCTCCAGCGAGCCGAGGCCGTCGAGCGAGGGCGCGCTCGCCATCGCCGGCGCGATGCGCGGCATCGATGCCGCAGAATCGACCTGGACGAGCGACAGTGGCGCAGCGGGGATCTGGCTTGCGCGCGGCTTGCGCGGCTTGACCTCGACGAGTCCGAGCAGCGCCTTCGCGCGGCCGTAGACGATCGGCATCAGGCGCAGGTTCGCCATCGACGCGCGGTGCTTGAGGTCCTGGAACGACAGGTCCGGGTTGATGCGGAGTTGGTCGGTGGCAAACTCGAACGCGGCCGACTTGGTCTTCGCGGCGCCCGCGGACGCGGGGGCCGAAGCCATGCCGACATGCGGCACTTCGTCGTGCGCCTCGTCGGCGGGGGCTTCCTCGGCAAACTCGGAGCCCTCATCCTCGCGCGGCGCGTCCGCGTCGTCGTCGCTGGACGTCCACGCGGCCATCGGCTCGGGCTCGGTCGCTGCGATGGGGGCTGGGGCCGGGGCTGGCCTCGGCGTCGCTACGGCCGGCGACGGGTCCGCAAGGTCACGGCGTGCCGGCAGGCCGAGGGCCCGGCGGGCGCTGCCGTAGAGAAATGGCGCCACATTGAGTCCCATTGCACGGGCGCGTTCTTGCACCTCGGCAAAGCTGACATCGGGATTGGCGCGGAGTTCGCGCTCAAGGAATTCGCGGGCCGAAATGCCTTCGGCCATCGGAGAATCGTGCATGGAAGAGAATCGGGTCCAGTGGTGCTTCATGCGCCACTAGGGAGTGTGGATAGGGGGGTAACGACTTGCGCCGCCAGCGGCTGCGACGGCCGCCCTCCGTTCGGGCGGGCAAGAAAGCAGGTGCGGTCTCAAATGACAAGCCCCGCAACTCATTAGGTCGCACCGCACGTTGTGCAATGGTGCAGAGATTGTTCATTGCCTTGCAGGTGCCGCCGGGGACGGGGATCTGGATGCGGTGGATCGCAACGTTCCCGTTGGTTGCCGTTCCTTCCCCCCGCAAAGCGTCTCCTTCTGGGGTCGGGACAGTCCCGATGCCGTCGGAACTTGGCGGCCACCTCGGAACCCGGGGTTGCCCATCCTTCGTCAGGTAGCACAATCCTTCGGCCCCTTTTGCCCGAGTCCGCCTTTTCATGCGAACGCCCACCACCCTCCTCGCCTGCGTCGCCATCTCCTCAGTCCTCCTAGCGCAGGGCCCGGTGTTCGAGCCTCAGTCGCTGATCCCTGGGACGTCGATGCACCGCTGCGGCACGCCGACCTCCATCACGGCCGTGACCGCCGACATCGCCGACTGCGGCGCCAACAGCACCAACCCGGGCCCCTGGGCGCCGACGCAGGTGCTCCGCATTCCGGTCGTCGTGCACGTGATCGCCAACGCAACTGGCACCGGCAACCTGTCTGACGCGGTGGTGCAGAGCCAGATCACCGTCCTCAACGAGGACTTCCGTGCGCTCGCGGGCACGCCTGGCGCTCCCGGGTTCGACACGAAGATCGAGTTCTTCCTCGCGACCCAGGATCCAGCCGGCGCGGCGACGAACGGCATCCGGCGCTACTCGAACTCGACCTGGTTCAACGACTCCGGGGCCTACTGGAACTCGATCGCGTGGGACACCTCGCGCTACATGAACATCTACACCAACAGCGCGGGTGGCGGCGGAACCCTCGGCTACGTGCCGGACTTGCCGCAGGGCGGTAGCGCGCTCAACACGACTGCGGATCGCGTCGTGATCCTCTACAGCGCGTTCGGTCGTCCGGCGACCGGCGGCGCGCCCTACAACCAGGGCCGCACGTGCACGCATGAGGTGGGGCACTTCCTGGGCCTCTACCACACGTTCCAGGGCGGTTGCGGCACGACGTCGTGCTACACGACCGGCGATCGCATCTGCGACACGCAGGCTGAGCAATCGGCGCGATTTGGTTG
>CAIYFF010000602.1 GCA_903925435.1 uncultured Planctomycetota bacterium
ACGGAAGACCCGACTGCACCAAGAGCCGTTGGCGATCTGGTTCACCGGACTGCCCCGCAGTGGCAAGACTCCGACCGCATTCGCGCTCGAGAAGGAGCTCTACCGCCGCGGCTATGCGGCTCACGTTCTGCTCGGCACCAACCTGCGTACGGGGCTGTCGCGCGACCTGGGTTTCTCGGGCGAGGATCGCTGGGAGCACCAGCGCCGCGCAGCAGAAGTGGCCAAGGTCAGCTGCGACGCGGGCCTCATCACGATCGGTGCGCTGATCGCGCCACTTGCCTCGGACCGCGCGCAAGCTCGCGCGATCATCGGCGAGCAGAGGTTCGTGGAGGTCTACTGCAACGCGACGCTGGAGCAGTGTGAGAAGCGTGACAGCACGGGGCTCTACGCCGCCGCGCGCGAAGGGCAACTTCGCAACGTGACGGGCATCGACGCGCCGTATGAACCGCCGACTTCGCCAGACTTCGTGTTGCCCACCGGCGCCGAGTCGCCGGAGAAGTGTGCAGCGATGCTGTGCGACTGGCTCGAGCAGCGCGGGATGCTGAAGAAGGCCTGAGCCGTCGCAGCATCCATCGCACGCTGCGCAGTTGGACTCAGCGGAGTCCGCTGCGCAGCGCGAGCAGCAACAGCGCGGCGATGGCAAACCAAGCCGCAAGGTCCCGGGGCGGCGTCGACCAAACCGGGGCGGATTGCACCGCAGCGCCGCCACTCAGCTTCGACAGATCGGACTCAGCTGGGTCTGTGACTTGGGTTCGCACGGCAAGGGATCGCCCCTGCAGTTGCGTGCGCTCAAAGCAACGCAACAGGATCTGCGGGAACGCGGCGAGCAGGCCGAGATTGCTGTCCTGCAGTCGGAATGCGAAGTGCACAGCGCGACCGCGCGCACCGTCCTCGAGCACGCACAGCGGAGCTGACGATCCATCCGGCAGTTGTCCGGTCATCAACACTCGCCCCGCCGGCAGCGTTTCCGCGAGCCCCTGCGCGATCTCCAATTCGGAGAGGTCGACGCCTTCGAAGATCGGATCCGAACGATCCCAATCGACGATGAGCGGCGAAGGCCAAGGCTGCGACTCCTTGCGCGCGAGACCGAACGTGAGAGCTGGACCAGGGTCCTTGGGCAACGAGCCTGTGCCGCCATCGACGAGCAAGAAGCCGACCGACATGCCTGGCTTTGCTTCCACCACGGTGCCGCCAACGGCATCCGCCAATGCCTTGCCCGCAGCCTTGGCGAACGTCGCGTCGTCGCCTTCTGCTTGCACCGCGATCTGCGTCCGCGGCAGCGGGCCGAACACGATCTCCGCAACGTCGTCCGCAGCCAACGCGTCGCCATCCAACGCACACTGCACTTGGATCGAGCCGCCGTTCACGTCGCGTTCACACGAGAACTCGAGGGTCTTCGACGCGCCAGGTTCCAGCGCAACCTCCGACGATGCGGCGCTGCCCGACGCGGGCGTGCCGGACCCGCGCCAAGCAATCGTCCCGCGCATGGGACGATCCGAGAACGAACGCAGCGTCGCTCGAACAACAAGGCTGGCGAGTGGCCATCCATCCACGACTTCGACCTTGACGAGCGCTGCGTTGGCAGCGCTCTCGCCGAGTGCAACGAACCGCACGCCCTCTGGCGCTGCGCCGCGCCCAGGCTGGCCGTCGCCGAACACGTAGACCAATGTGCCTTCGCGCGCGCACGCGTTCGCGAGTTCGGCAAGAGACGCGGGCAACGCCCCCACTGGCTCGCCAGGGTTGGTCCACGCGCGCGCGAACGGTCCGCCCAACCGCTCGATCGATCCGCTGCGCGCCACCACGGTCTCCACTTCCACGTGAGCGGGTATGCGAGATGCCAAGGCACGCACGGATTCCACCGCGCGCAGAAACGCGGTTGTGCCGCTGCCTGCCCGCGCGCCCATGCTCATGCTGCCGTCGACCAAGAACACGACGCGCTCCACTCCCGCTGTGCCAGCTTGCACCGGGCCAGCAGATGCCACCGCCAGCACGATGCATGCGAGCGACAGCAGCAACCAACGCAGCGCGCGGAAGCGCGGCGGACGCCGCTGCAATTGCTGCAGCGCCCGTTGCCATTGCGCTGCATGCGCAGTGAACAACGTCTTCTGCGGACGCGGCGGCTGCGCCAGCAGGTAGAGCACCGGCAGCAGCGCCACGAGCCACCAGAGGCGCTCGGGCGAACTCAGCGACGGAAGCTCCACGCGGCCTCCATCCACTTGCCGGCCTCGAACGAATCCGTCGGCAGCGACACGCGTTGCAACACGAAGCCCGTGCGCGCAAACGCTTGCTCTTGTTGTCGCTGCAGCACCTGGAGTTCGCGAGTCATCGCTGCGGCCAACTCTGCGTCCACGCGCACCGGTTGTTCGCGCCCCGTCTCGGGATCGCACAGCATGCGCCAACCTCCTGCCTCGATCGCGAAGTCATCCGCGATGGCCGCCACCCAGCCCGTCACGCGCATCCCGATGCGCCTCATTCGATGCAGCGTCCGCTCCGTCACTTCGGGGTCCACGAAATCACTGATCCAGTGCACGCGGCCGGGCGAGCCGCGCGTCGGCAACTCGGCCTCGCGAACACCCTCGAGCAGCCGGAGAGCCTCGATGCGATCGAGCGCCAATCCAACCGATCGGCGCCCTGCGTAGCTCGTGACTCCGTCTGCGACCAACGCGACGGCATCGAGATGGACAAGCGACAAGCCGCACAAGATCGCGGCAAGACGCTGCGAGGACACCCACCTTGATGGCGTTCCCACGCCCATGCTTGCGCTCACATCGAGGATCACGGTCGCGGCGCGAGCCTCCTCCTCGGCAAGCAACTTCACGAACAGGGATCCTGTGCGCGCATACGCGTTCCAGTCGATGCGCCGAAGATCGTCGCCTTGCGTATAGGCGCGATGGCCATGGAAGGTGCCGCTCTGCTGCAATGCCTGACGCTGCGTGCGCAGCGACTGCATGCGCGCTCCTTGCACGCGCCCCGCATGGCGCAGGATCTGTTCCAACATCGTTCGGAACTCGACCGGGAACGGCGGCTCCGACGCTGGAATCGCGCGCTTCACTTCGATGCTCCCCGCAACGCCTCGAAGAACGATCGGACGATCGCGCGCTCGCGCTCCGGAACGCGGCGACTCTGCAGCGCGCGCTCCTCTGCCCGTTCGAACTCTTCCTGCTTCGTCGGCGCTGCCTCGTCGCGGATGCCGCCGCCTTGCCCACTCGCAGCGCCCTGCGTTTGCGCGGACCCGCCGGCTCCGACAGACGCCTGCATCGCCATCGCCCGTCGCGTCTCTCCGTCGCGGGTCAATTCTGGAACGACCACCTCGGCATTCGCAGGCAGGTCGAGGAATGGAGCCGGTGGCGCAGGCGGGGCCTGCGTTTCCTGATCCTGCGGTTCGCTCGGCTGTGGTTCTTCCGGTTGGCTTGGCGGAGCATCCGAGCGAGGTTGCGTTGGCGCATCCTGCGCGCCGTCGCCGCCATCGCCTTGCGACTGCGAACTGGATCCGCCGTCGCCTGGTCCGTCGCCGCTGCCAGCGCCCGACGAAGTGCCTCCGCCGCCCCCCATGCCAAACCACGGCATCGCGATCGACGGCCGCATGGCCCACATCAACGCCAACGCGACGACGACCGGAGCCAGATACCGCGAAGCGCCGAGCCCGCGACGAAGCCAACGCCGCTCGATGCCGGGTTCAAGGCCCGCAACTTCGCGTGCGAGCATGTCCGACAACCACGCCGCCATGTCCGACTGCGCGCCGCGCCCACGCGACTCCTGCCATGCGAGCAGCAAGTCGCCCATCGGCTGCCCGGATGCGTGCAGTTCGAGCAGCGCCGATCGCATCGCGCGACGTTCGCGCACGAACACGAACAACAGCTCGACCGCCGCAATCCCCGACGCGCAAACGAGGCACCCGAACGCGATCATCGGAAACACGATCGACACCGCGAACGCGAAGCAGAGGAGCGGCAGCCCTCGCTTCACGAAGGCCCAAGCCAAGCACGATCGCAGGCGCGCTCCATGCACGCGCACGACGAACGCCGTGAGCGAGGCAGATTGAGGCGCAGCGGAGTCCGTGCTGAGAGCGGGCACTCGCGGATCATGCGCGCGCGCTGCGTCGCTGCCAACCACTGCGCTACTCGAGGACCACCAAGAGCCGCACCAGCTCGCTGCCTACTGCCCAAAAGGCGGCGGCAGGATCGAGTACCACTTGTTCCATCGGAAGTCGTCGCGCAAGGGCAAGCGCGCAAGCAGCACGCCATACTGCTCGGCCATCTGGCGGACGGACTCGTTCTGCGTGACCTGAGAAAGCAACAGCAGGCCGCCCATCGGGATCGAGTTTGCGCCAGACAGCGGACCGTCGCCGTAAATCACGCCGATGCTCGCATCGAATGCGTTCGGCAAGACTGGAGAGCCTTGGTATTCGACCGGGCAGTAGTAGCGAAGCGCGTTGGGAACCGAGCCGAGCACCGGATCCTGGAAGTCGCGTGCCCATGCGTAGTCGACGCATGCGGAGACGCGTTCACACGTGGACAAGAACAGCGGATCGCCGAAGAACTTCCACGCCGCGAGATACCCGTAGAGCACCGCTCCATGCTGCCACGGCATCATGTAGCGATGCGGCGTCGGGAACGGCGTGCGCCCGTCGCTGCCCTCGAAGAAGAGCGCTCCGCTTGGATGGTTCTTGATGCGATCCCGTTCGACAATGTCGCGCACGCGGTCGATCGCGAAGCTGCGATAGCGCAAGTCGCCAGTCGCCACGTAGGCCTGCACGAGTCCTTGCATGACCCAACCTTCGGAGCGCGGCGACTGCATGGCGCTGGTGAAGAAGCCCTGCGGCCGCATCAGCCCGCGCAGCGATTCGCCGAGTTGCCGCATCTCATCCTTTGCCCATGCATCACCCGTGACGGTGTAGTGATCGAACACGAGTGCGGACGTCCAGTGCTCCTGGTCGAAGTGCTGGAAGCCGTGGGCACGGCCTTCGCCAAACCCCACCATGGTCCGGTAGGCGCCATACGGATCCGCGTCGCGCAGACGCCGACGTCCAAGCGACTCCGGCGACAGGTCGCGCGAGCCCGGATAGATCGGCACGCCGTCCCACAGCAGGATGCGGTCGCTGTTGGCAACGCGCAGGCCGTGCAAATGGTAGGGCCGCATCGCCTGCACCCAGGCCTTCTGCTCCAGCACGAGCAGCGGGCGCGGATCCTCGGATTGCGCCGCATGGGCCAGTTCTGGCGACAGCGGATGATTGCGCGGCGTGCCCGTCTCGCCCGTGGTCTTTGGATCGCCGCGTGAGCCAAACGAGCCGAAGTGCGGCACGATGCTCCACTCATGCATATCGACGCCGATGCGGAACGCTGCGTCCTGCGGCGGATTGCATGGGCCGCCAAGCAACGACAACGCATTGGACGCGCGCCACGTCGCGAGGTCCGCGAGCGGCCGCAGCGGAGCATCGGCAATCGCGTCGGCGGTCGCGCGTTGCGCCGTTTGCTCGACAGGCGTCAACGACGCGTCCTCGCGGTAGAGCACGAAGCGGTAGCGACGCATCTGGCCGTCGCCCAAGAACGTGTCTGCGAGCACGCGCTGCGACGTGAACCCGTCCTGTAGCACGACGCCGGGTTCGATCGCGTCCCACTCGGCCTGGTAGGCGCGCGTGTGGTCCGCGCCCTTGTGCAAGAACGCGGCGCTGCGCACATCGATGCCGCCCAACGGATACAGGTTGGGGTTGCTGCTTCCTCCCGGCGCATCCTTGCCGAGGTAGTCATTGCCGAGCAGCCAATCGACGACGACGAACGGCTCGTTGCGGAACTCGGTGACGTAGAACGTCGACGTCAGATAGTCGCGACCGATGCCAGCGCCCGCAGTGGCGCGGTGGTAGAGACGAGCCTTGCGCACGCGGCACAAGGAAGTCTCCTGCACGGCTTCGCCTTCTTGCCAAACCGCGCGGTAGGGCACGCCAAACGTGTCGCGCACCTCGGCGCCGAACTCGATCGGCCGCTCGGCGATCGCGGGATGCTGTGCGAACGCTTGCGTGAGCGCAGTGCCCTGCTCGACAACGAACGCGCGCGTCTCGCCGCCTTGCAGCGAGGCCTGCCACTGCGCTTGGGCGATGCGCACGCTCTGGTCGGGCCAACGCTGCAGGACGAGCCATGCGGTCTCCGCGCCTTGGATCGTCGAGGAAGCAAGATCCTGCACGCGACCCCACGGAAACGGCACCGACGCGCGCACGGTCTCCGTTCGCGCAGCGCCCGAGTTGGCGATCAGGATTCGAGCCTGGAAGTCCACGGGCGCCTCGACGCCGGGGCCGCGTTCTGCTGGCGGCGGAGCGCCCCAGTCGCGGTCCGGCAGTGCGCCGTTACCCGAGCTGCCGGTTCCCGAACTGCTCGCACCGCCACCACCGCCACAGGCAGTGAACAGCAACAGAAGAACGAGCGGGCGCAGAGAGGGCGAAGAGGCTCCGAGACGGAAATCCAACATGAGGGGTCGTGGTGCGCGGCGAGGAGCGCGAGGGCAACCTACGCAAGCAGCAACAACGCACAATGGTCACAGGAACACAGCGCCCGCAGCTACGTGTTCCATCGTTGCCGCATTGTGTCGCTAGCGGCCATCGCAACGCGCGATCCCGTGCAGTTCGGATGCGGAGCGTCGCGGCAAGAAATCGGAGTGTCACTCTCCGAACTGCGCGCAGCGCGGTGTGGCGCAGCGAAGGCCGCGCGGCGCCGATCAGAATCCGCCGTCGCCCGTCGGATTCGCTTGGGGCTTGGGCTCGGGCTTTGGCTCGGGCTTGCCGTCCGTTGCAGGCACAGGCGCTGTGCCGCCACCGTCGGTTCCTTGGACCGCGGGATTGGTCCCACCGTTGCCCTGCGCCGGCGCAACCGGAGTCACGGGCACGGGCTGTTGGGCAGGCTGCTCTTCGCGCTTTCCGTCGCCGCCGACCGATTGCGCACCTTCCTTTGGCGCTGCTTCCTTCGGCGCGCCTTCTTGCTGTGCGGCAGGATCGAAGAACTCGCCGACATCGCGCTCAAACCCTGCAGCCCACTGGACCGGCAACGCGCAGACAAAGTCCGACGCGCTGCATCGCACGTACTGCATCGGCTTGCCTTCCGTCGGATTGCCGCAAGCGACCTCCAACGTCACGTCCTTGCCGTCCTTCTCGTAGACAACCGAAACCGTGACCTTCGGCGCGTCGAGACCGTACTGCGTGAGTTGTGCGCCAGAGAGCGGCCGCACGTAGTCCTGCGCCTGCACGTAGCCGAGGCGTTGCACCAGGCTCTCGACTTCGATCTGCCGCGCAGCGCCCTTGCCCACAGGCGAAGCCTCGGAGGTCCACAGCGACTCGCCCTTCTTGCGAACGAAGGCAGCCTGGCCGGTCTGGTTCTTGACCTCGATGCGACGAACCATGTCTGCCGGGATCTTGGCGACCGACAAATCGAGCCACTGCTGCGGGTCAACAGCGCGGTTCCACATCGGCACTTCGTAGAACGCGACATCGCGGCTATCCGCGCGCCGCACATAGACGCCGCGCACGGTGTCCGTGCCTTGCGCTCCCACGTTGGTGTCCTTGCCGACGAGCAACTCCGCGACGACTTGCTGCTGCGCGTTGAATGCCTTGATCACGAACGCATGCAGCGGATCGAGGCCGTAGTCGGCCAACTGCTGCTCCGTCGCGTTCTCCTGAACGAGCGTTTCGCGATCGGCCTGAATCGACGACAGGTGCTTCCACACCTGCAGCTCCAACATCTGGGAGTTGACCGGCGCGCCGAACTTCTCGCCCATCGCCTGCCCCAACACGAACCCCTTGTCGGTGCGTTGGAACTGGATCTGGTCGTACTGAATCGGCGCTTTCTGGTCCGGATCCGCGCCGGGTTGCTGGGCGACCTCAGGCTGCGGGTCCTTGGGCTTACCCAACGCCACAGCCGCCACGTTGTCGGCAGTGAAGCCTTCGAACAACTTGGGCACCTGCGCGGTGTCGACGAAGTTCTCCAGGTCGCCCTGGATCGTCAGCCAGGTCGGAACCGCCAGCGCCGCTGCGGCGATGGCGAGGAAGGCATTGGCTCTCAAAAGGTTCATGGCGTTGCCTCAGTTGCCAAGCGATTCGAGGAAGCGGCGCTTCTGCGCACGACGGAAGAGCAGGACCGCGAGTCCGAGCGCGAGCACCACGATGCACGGTCCCGCGACGTTCGGGGTGAACTAGGCCGAGCGCGTCGCGCGCAGCTTCTGCTCGGTGTCCCGGCGATCTGCGGCTTCGTCGACCTGGTCGCCGAGCAGCGCGATCTTGCGATCCGACGGCAACCGCGATTGCAGCGCGATCAGATCGCTGTCTTGGCTGATCCAGTCGATCAGCATGGGGAAGAACGCGGCGCCGAAGATCGAGTGCGGGCCACCCTGCTGGCGGTAGACACCGCGCGTGAAGTCGTCGCGGACGAAGTCACTGTCGGCGAACGCGACGATGCGGCCCTTCTTGCTCGCGGCCAACAGTGGCTCAGGGTCCTTCGACGCAGTCGCAACCTGGTCTTCGCCCTTCTCCTGCTTCGGCGCCGGCGGCCCGACCTCTGGGTCCTTGTTCGCTTCGCCATCGGGCTTCTGCGCATCGGCATCCGCCTTCTTGCGGTCCTCTTCTTCCTTGAGCTCCGACGCCTTCTTCGGGCGATCCTTGCCAGCGAAGAACGAAGAGAACGTGCCCGACACTTCGAGCATCAGCGGCGCTTGGCGACGCGGCTCGCTTTGCAGGCGCTGCTGCAGCTTCTGGTTGAAGCTCGCATTCGCGAGCGTCTGCGACTGAAGGTCGCGGCCCATCAGCGGATTCAGCGAGGCTTGCGGGTCTTCGATGACCGTGAGCGGCGACGACCACAGCAGCACGCGGCCCGACAGGCCGTCCGGCAGCGACGGCTCGATGCCATTGCTGCGCAGCTTCATGAGTGCAGGCCAATACATGCCCGGCCCGCGCTTGAACTGACGGAACGCCTTGAACAAGAACTCGTCCGTGTCGATGCCCGGGCGAAGTGTGCGGCGGTAGTAGGCAGCTTGCTCTTCATCGAGCTTGCCGCCCATCGTCGCGAGCTTGTTGGCGATCTGCGGCTGCGACCAATCGCCGTCGACGGCGTGGAAGAAGTATGGGTAGCCAACTTGCCGCACCATGCCCATCTGCATGGCCAAGCCCATGTATTCGAAACCGCCCGTAAGCGGGTTCTGCGCCTGGCCAGCCTGCGGAGCCAGGTCCGCGACGATCTGACCCGGCTGGTCGATGCCGTAGTGCAGGAGTTGGTCTTGCCACTTCCACTGGCTGTCCTTTGCGTCGGCAGCCATCGGCACCTTGTTGCACTGACGATTGGGTTGCAGCCCGTAGTCCGCGACGTCGGAGAACAGCACGATCGTGCCGCCGCGCATCAGGAACTGATCGATGACGTACTTCTGCCGATCCGTGAGGTCCGTCGGCCGGAACAACACCAGCGTCTCGACCTCGTCCGGAACCAGCGCGCCCTCGGCGTCCTTGTAGTTCTGGAAGTCGTAGCGCTTGGAAACGTCCGGCATCGTGCGCACGAACTCCCAGCCCATCGCCTGGCCTTGTTGGCCGGGGATCGCAGACGGCCACTCCATGAAGCCGAGCTTGCGACGCTCCTTGGTGACGACTTCCTTGATCGCGGGCGTCAAGATCGCTTCGGCGAGGAACGAGATCGCGGGCGCGACCTGCTCGATCACCTTCTGCTTGCCACCGTCGTAGACGAGGCGAAGGCCCTGCCAGTGGCGCGACACGCCAACCGCGGTCGTGGTCGAGCTCTGCGTGTCGATCGGCTTGATGCCGATGCGCGTGCACGTGTCCTGGAGCGCCTTGTCCTCGATCGGGTTGAAGCGCTTGACGACCACCTTGCCCTTGCCGATCTGGACCAGCTCATCGAGGAAGTTGTCGAGCACGACGCGCGTGTTGCGCAGATCGGCGGGCAGTTCTTCCTTCGGGCTGAAGTAGGCCTCGACGACGAGACGCTTCTCCAAGCCGCCGACGATGCGAAGCGTCGACTCGGTCAGCGAGTAGAGCTGGTCGCTCGTGGCGTCGATGCGCGCGCGATGGCGCGTCGCGAGATAGACGACCTGCCCGAGCACCAGCAGCAGCAGCACACAGTGCAGCGTCAGCGAGAGCGCGAGGCCGGATTGCCGGGAACGGTTCTGCATGGCGAGATGCGAATGGTTGGATCGCATGGACATCACCCCTTCTGACGCCGGTAGTGCAGGACCAGCGCGTTCGCGTGCAGGAAGAATCCGCAGAAGCAGAGGTAGTAGACGACGTCGCGCGTGTCGAAGACGCCGCGCGAGATCGACTCGAAGTACTTGTAGGGGCTGATGCCGCCGAGCAGGTCCACCGCCCACGTCGGCAAGAAGCCCGCGATCCACTCTGCGACGCGAGGGAAACCGAACGCGTAGAGGATCAGCAACGAAACGAGCGCCAACAGCAGCGCCACGATTTGGTCGCGCGTCAGGCTCGACCAGAACATGCCGACTGCGAGGTAGGAGCCCGCAAGCAACAGCGTTGCTACGTAGGCGCCGATCACCGGGGCCCAGTCGAGGCTGCCGTAGTTCGCCAGCGTGATCGGCAGGCCCAGCGTGAACGCGAGCAACACCGCCAAGAACGCGAGCGCCGCGAAGAACTTGCCCGAGATCAGGCTGCCGATGCGGACCGGGAAGGTCATCAGCAACTCGATCGTGCCGCTGCGACGCTCTTCGGCCCACAGCCGCATCGTGAGCCCCGGCAGGAAGAACAAGAACACGATCGGCAGCAGGCCGAAGAACGCCTGCATCGAAGCCTGTTGGCCTTCGACGATCTGCTGCTGCGCGGTGAGGTACATCAGCACGCCCAAGAACAGCACGCCGAACACGTAGGCGATCGGCGACAGGAAGTAGCTCTTCAGCTCGCGGCGGAAGATGACGGCGGTTTCACGCATGGGCGAACTCCTTCGCCGAGTTGGCAGGAGCATTGGTCAAGCGGCGGAACACGTCTTCGAGGCTCGAGCGCTCGCGCACGAGTTCGAGCAAGGACCAGTTGTTCTTCACGACGAGACGGGCGACGGCTTCCTCGATCGGCGCATTGCCATCGCCGCAGTCGATCGAGCACGCGAGCGATCCATCGGCCTCGACAGCGACCGTGGTCGCTCGGCCGGGGAACAACTCGGCGAACTGGCGCACCACCGCGTCCTGCGGCCCTTTCAGGCGCACGCGCAACGTCGATGCGGGCATCGCTGCCACGAGATTGTCGCGGGTGTCATCGGCGACGATGTTGCCTTGGTGGATCACGATCACGCGCGAGCAGGACTTCTCGACTTCCTGCAGGTAGTGCGTGCTGAGGATCACCGTGTGCTCCTGGCCGAGTCGCTCGATCAGGTTGCGCACTTCGATGATCTGGTTGGGGTCGAGACCAGATGTCGGCTCGTCGAGGATCAGCACTTCGGGCTCGTGCACGATCGCCTGCGCGAGG
>CAIYFF010000603.1 GCA_903925435.1 uncultured Planctomycetota bacterium
CTGGACGAGCGTGCCTTCGAGCATCACTTGCACGGGCTCGCCCATGCTGCCGAGTTCTTCCTTCGAGACCGCGCAGGTCTTGAGCGGGTAGTTCGCGAGTTGCGCAGCCTTCTGCTTCTCGGCGAGCTTCGCCGAATACTTCGCGTGGTCCTTCTCGACCTTGGCCGCGCACTTCTTGCAGCATGCCTTGAAGGTCTCGCCTTCGACCGTGACGGTGACGACGTCGGCTTCGAGCGGCTCGTCGGAGACGATGCAGAGGTTGTCAGGATAGAGCGCGGGCTTCTGCACGACGGCGGGCTGCTTGCCTTGGTCGCTCGCGGGCTTCTTGTCCTGGGCGGGGAGAACGGCGCACAGCAGCGCTGCGCAGATGGCGAAGAGACGATGGGTCATGTTGGTTCTCGTTTGGGATACGCGCGTGATGGGTCAGAACGCGTCCGCCTTGCGGTACGCGTCGATGAGTTTCTTCTCGCCTTCCTTGCCACCCTGCGACTTGCCGTGCTCCATGCCGACGATGCCGGTGAAGCCCTTGCCGTGGATGTGCTTGAAGACGTTGAGGTAGTTGATTTCGCCCGTCCACGGTTCGCGGCGGCCGGGATTGTCGCCAGTCTGGAAGTAGGCGATCTCGGACCACGCGCGGTCGATGTTGGGGATCAGGTTCCCTTCGGTGATCTGCTGGTGGTAGAGGTCGTCGAGGATCTTGCAGTGAGGCGAGTTCACGCCGCGGCAGATCTCGTAGCCCTGCGGCACACCCGTGAGGAAGAGCTGCGGGTGGTCGCGGCGATTGAGCGGCTCGAGCACGATCGTCAAGTTGGCCTTGCCGGTGATCTCGGCGCAGCGGCGCAGCAGGTCGATCGTGTTGGCCATCTGGTAGCCGAAGTCCAGGCGGTGGTCGACGAGGCCGGGCACCACGGTGCACCACTTGGCGTTGACGCGCTTGCTGACTTCGACGGCCTTGTGCATCTCGTCGAGGACCTTGTTGGCCCAGTCCTTGTTGCCGGACGCAAAGGACGCGTTGCCCCAGTCTGCATGCGCGACGAACACGCCCATCTCGATGCCGCAGGCCTGCATCTTCTTGGCGATCTTCTCCTGCTCTTCCGTCGAACGGCCGCCCATGCCGTTGTCTTCCCACGCGGTGAAGCCTTCGTCCGCCGCGAACTGCAGCTGGTCGAGCATGTCGGGCGCGTGGTTGTCGAACATGCCGAAGTGCGGCGCGTACTTGAGGCGGAAGGGCTTGCGCTCTTGCGCCTTCGGTTCTTGCGCCGAGACGGCGGAAGACGCGGCGAGCGAGACGGCTGCAGAAGTGGACGTGAGCAAGAAATCGCGACGATGCATGGGAAGCCTCCGAGGCGGAGCACGATAGGCCGCGGCGTCCAGCGTTGCGACAGCCCGTGGTCGCCTTCGCCCAGCGCGGCTACGGTGCGCCACCTCGCAGCATGGAACGCGCCACGATCAGCAACAACTCAGCAGCGGCGCCGCGCGCCGACGGCGCATGGCGCGACTCGGTCGCGATCGGCCTCGCCACGTTGCTCGCGTGTTCGTTGCTCGTGCGCGGCGTTTGGCATGGGCTCGACGCCTACAGCTTCCTGTCGCACCTGGAGCGCGGCGTGCACCAGAATCCGCGGCACCCGCTCTACCTGCCGCTCGCGGGGTTCGTCGTCGATGCGCTGCGGCCGTTTGGCGTGTCCGTCGTTCGCGCGGCGGCCTTCGCGTCGTCGCTCGGCGCGGGGTTGGGTGCGCTGTTCTTCCATCGCGCGTGCTGTGCATTCGGAATGGAACGTCGAGCCGCGGCGCTGACTGCGGCGACCGCGGTCTCGTGCTTCGGCGTGCTTTACTACGGCTCGATGGTGGAGATCCATGCGGTGTTCCTGCTGCCCGCAGGCGTCGCGTGGTGGATGTTCGCGCGCTACCTCGCGATCCCGTCGTGGAACCGCGCGTGGATGCTCGGCCTCGCGACCGGCGTGGCGACGGC
>CAIYFF010000604.1 GCA_903925435.1 uncultured Planctomycetota bacterium
CGCGCCAAGTTCGAGCAGCTGTGCGAAGACCTGTTCGCGCGCTGCCGCGGCCCGGTGGTGCGTTGCCTCGAAGACTCGAAGATGAAGCCGTCGGAGATCGACGAAGTCATCCTCGTCGGCGGCAGCACGCGCATCCCGCGCGTTCAGGCGCTGGTGAAGGAAGTCTTCGGCAAGGAGCCCAACCGCTCGGTCAACCCGGATGAGGTCGTCAGCCTCGGCGCGGCGATCCAAGGCGGCGTGCTCGGCGGCGAAGTCAGCGACGTTCTGTTGCTCGACGTCACCCCGCTGTCGCTCGGCATCGAGACGCTCGGCGGCGTCATGACGAAGCTGATCGAGCGCAACACGACGATCCCGACCAGCCGTTCCAACGTGTTCTCGACCGCGGCGGACAACCAGCCAGGCGTCGACATCCACGTGCTGCAGGGCGAGCGCGAGTTCGCGAAGGACAACCGTCCGCTCGGCCGCTTCAAGCTCGACGGCATCTCGGCGGCGCCGCGCGGCGTTCCGCAGATCGAGGTCACGTTCGACATCGACGCCAACGGCATCCTCAACGTGACGGCCAAGGACAAGGCCACGGGCAAGGAGCAGAAGGTCAAGATCGAGGTCGGCTCGGGCCTGTCGAAGGACGAAGTCGATCGGATGGCGAAGGACGCCGAGCGCTTCGCCGCCGAGGACAAGAAGCGCCGCGAAGTGGTGGACCTGAAGAACCAGGCGGACTCGACGGCCTACCAGGCGGAGAAGCAGATGAAGGATGCTGGCGACAAGCTCGACGCAGCGCTGAAGAGCGAGGTCGAGTCGAAGATCGCAGCGCTTCGCAAGGCGGCCGAGAGCGAGACGGCGGAGCCGATCAAGGCCGCGCTGTCCGAGTTCGAGTCGACGATGCAGAAGCTCTACCAGCAGGCGAGCGGCGCCGCTTCTGGCGCACAGGCCGGCGCGGGCGCTGCGGCGGGTGGCGGCGGCGGCGGCGATGAGGACATCAAGGACGCCGACTTCGAAGTGAAGTGACCCGCCGGAAGTGCAGTGACCCAGAAGTGAAGTGACTCGATCCGACTGCGCCGCGTGATCCATCCGCGGCGCAGCTTTGCTGCCATCGTGCGCGCCTTGTGTTGTGGCGCACAGAAAGCCGATGCTATGGTCCCTTCCCCCCGCGGGCGGCGGGCCAGCGACGGTTACTGCGACCGCGCGCATGGACTACGTGCGCCCGCTGCGTCGCAGCAACGGCATGATGATCTCGGTTCGCGACCTCCGTAAGCAGTTCGGTTCCACGACGGCCGTCGATGGCTTGTCCTTCGAAGTGCAGCGCGGCGAAGTCGTCGGTTTCCTCGGCCCCAACGGGGCGGGCAAGACGACGACGATTCGCGTGCTCACCTGCTTTCACCCTGCGAGTTCGGGCGACGTGCGTGTCGCCGGCTTCGATGTGCGGACCCAGCCCTTGGAAGTCCGCAAGAACATCGGCTACCTGCCGGAGAACGTGCCGCTGTATCCCGACCTGCGCGTCGAGGAATACCTTCGCTACCGCGCGGCGTTGAAGGGCGTCCCGCGCAAGCAGCGCCAGAGCAACGTGGAGCGCGCGATGGAGCGAGCGGGCGTGCTCGATGTCCGCAACAAGCTGGTCGGCCACGTCTCGCGCGGGTACCGCCAGCGCACCGGGCTCGCCGACGCGATGGTCGCCAACCCGCCGATCTTGATCCTCGATGAGCCGACTTCGGGCCTCGACCCGAACCAGCGCCGCCGCATCAAGGCGCTGGTCAAGGAGCTCGCGCAGGAGCACACCATCCTGTTCAGCAGCCACATCCTCGCCGAGGTGCAAGACGTCAGTTCGCGCATCCTCGTCATCCATCGCGGACGCATGCGCGCGGATGGCACGGCGGACCAGTTGGTCGCGCAGAGCACGGAGCGCGCGTTGATGGTGGAGGCGCATGCGCCGGCAGCGGCGCTGCAGCAGGCGTTGGTTGCGCTGCCGTTCTTGCGCGGCGCCACGGCCGAGGACGTCGGCGATGGCATTGCCCGACTGCGGGCGCAGGTCGATCCGCTCGGCGATCCGCGCGATGCCACCATGGCTGCGCTGGCGCAGCGTGGCATCGTGGTTCGCGAACTGCGACTCGACATGCCGACGCTCGAAGAGTTCTTCTACCGCGTCACCGAAGGCGCGGACCGCGCCGAGGAGGGCGTCGCATGAAGGGCGCAATGGTCACGCTCCAGAAGGAGCTGATGTCCTACTTCTACAGCCCGGTCAGCTACCTGATCGCCGTGCTGTTCTACCTGTGGCGCGGCTTCGAGGTCTTCGGCGCAGTGCAGATGTTCTCGAGCTTCAAGCTCGATCAGGACCTGTTCCCGTCGGCTTGCTACGGCCTCACGAGCACGTTCTTCATGGTGTTGCTGGTGCCAGGCGTGCTGACGATGCGCTGCTTCGCCGAAGAACGCCGAAGCGGCTCGATCGAGATGTTGATGACGGCGCCGGTGCGCGACGTCGAGGTCGTGCTGGGCAAGTGGTTGGCTGCCGTCGCCTTCTACTCGCTGCTGTGGATGCCGACCGTCGTGCTGCTGTGGGCGCTCTCGTTGCCGCCATTCCTCGGCACGGACCTCGCGTTCGGCCCCGTGGTCTCGGCCTACGTCGGCATGTTCTTGCTGAGCTCGATGCTGCTCGCATTCGGCTGCTTTGCGAGCAGCCTCACCGACAACCTGTTGCTCGCTGCGATCAGCGCGATCCTGTTCAACCTCGGACTTCTGAAGCTGCCGGACCTGCTGCGGCAAGAACTCGGCGAATCGGCGAAGGGCTACTACATGGAGCAATTGCTCAGCAAGCTCGACGTGATGGGCAACTTCGCGCAGTGGTGGGCGCGCGGCCTCGTCGACACGAGCCAGATCTGGTTCTACGCCGGCGGCACGATGTTCTTCCTGTTCCTGACGACGCTGAGCTTCAGCGCGCGGAGGGTCGCATGAAGCTTCGCGCGCTCGGGATGTGGGCCAATCTCGCGGTCGCAGCCGTGCTGATGCTGGCGGTGTGGCTGCTCATGATCTGGGTCGGCAGCCGGCCTGCGTTCAAGACGCTGATCGACCTGACGCCGCAGCAGCGCAGCACGATCGACCCGGTGTCCGCGGACCTGCTCAAGGAACTGTCGGCGCAGGGCGTGCAGGTCGAACTGCACACCTTCTTCGAACGCGGCGGCGCGCTGCCGCAAGACCCGTTCCAGCGCCAGCGGCGGCTCATCATGAACCGCCTGCACGAGCTGACCTACATGCTGCTGCGGCAGTATGCCTACCACGGCGGCGAAGGACTGCGCGTCGTCGACCACGACCTCTACGCGGACATCACCGGCACGCGCGAAGCGGTGCAGAAGTTTGGCGTGACGTCGACGGATGTCGTCGTCGTCTCGGTCGCGCAACCGGGCCGCCCGCCGCGCCATCGCACGCTGTCGCTCGAAGGCGACCTCGCGCTCGTCGAGATCCCGGAGACGCGGCAAACCAACCTGCCGATGCCGCAGACGGCGCTGCCGGTGCTCAAGAACTACAAGGGCGAAGAGGCCCTGTCGTCGGCGTTGAAGAGCCTGCTCGTGCAAGGCACGCCGGTGATCTACTTCTTGAACGGCAACTCGCTCGACCTGCAGTCGCCGACTTCGTCGACGGGCACGAGCTACTCGCAGTTGTTCGTGATGCTGCACGCGCTCGGTCTCGATTCGCGCGAACTCGATCTGTCGCGCGCACGCACCGTGCCCGAGGACGCAGCGATCGTCGTGATGCTGGAGCCGCGCCGCGAATGCGCCGACTCCGAGGTCCGCGCGTTGCATGACTACCTGCGCCGCGGCGGACGCATGTTCGTCAACTACTCGTGGGCCGCGCAGACGGATTGGAATCCGACGGGTGGCGAACTCGGCAAGCTGCTCGGGTTCGAGTTGGGGCCGCAGCCGGTGTTCCACTTGATCACCGACCCGCGCTATGGCGCGGAAGTCCGCGGCCTCGACGGCGATCCGCGCGTCAGCAAGCTCGACCTGTCGCTGAACCCGAACCATCCCGTGACGCTGCGCCTCGCGCGTTCGAGCCAGATGCTGCAGATGGACCAGGCGCGTCCGTTGCAGCGACGCGGCGACCAGCCGCAGGGCGTGCGCTACGAGTCGCTGCTGCAGTCGGGACCGCAAGCGTGGCTCGCGCAGCCAGACCGGAACGGGTTCCCGGACACGAATGCGCCGAAGCTCGACAGCGCATTCGGCGCGTTCGACCTCGGCGCCGTGATCGAGATCGACGGCGAGAAGAAGCCGGATGGATCGGCTCCGACCGGTCGCTGCGTCGTGATGAGCGGGTTGTTCTGCAACAACCTCGGCATGGGCGTCAACGCGGCGCTGTGTTCCAACGTGTTCAACTGGCTCGTGGAGCGCAACGTGCTGCTCAACATCCATGGCAGTCGTTACGTCGCGCGCCACTTCGAGCTGAAGCCGCAGCAAGCGGAACGCATCTGGTGGTTGCTCGTGATCGGAGTGCCGGGATCGCTGTTGATGCTCGGGATGTTCGTGGCCTGGCGCAGGAGGGATCGCTGATGAACTGGCGTGTGCAAGCGTCGCTGCTGTTGGTCGTCGGGGCGCTCGGCGCCACGTTGTGGCTCACGAACGAAACGTCCTCCGACAAGGGCTCCGTCTCGGTGTCGCTGCTCGCCAATCACCGCATCGCGACGGCGGTTCGCATGCAGTGGCAGTTCGCGGACGAGGAGCCGATCGAAGTGCGGCGCCAACCTGGCGGCCCGTTCCGTCTCGTGCATCCGATCGACGACCTGCTGGCGCAGGACCACATCGTCAACCTCGCGAGCACGTTCGACAGCGCGATGGTCGGCGAGACTCCGTTCCCCGACGACGAGCAGACCCGCGCGCGCACCGGGCTCGACAAGCCGCGGCTGATGCTCGAGATCGACTTCGAGGACGGCGCGAAGGAAGACATCGAGATCGGATCCGAAGGACCGCTGGGCTCGGACCTGTTCGTGCGGCGCAAGGGCGCGATCTACCGCGGCGGGCTCGCGCTGTTCACGGCGATGAAGAAGAGCCTCGACGACCTTCGCGAACGGCAGGTGTTTTCGACGCCGCCCGGCGCGGTGCGCGAAGTGCTTGTCGATCGCGCGCAGCAAGGCGGCGGCCGCGAAGTGATGAAGCTCGCGCGCGCAGCGGAAGGCTGGCGCCTGATGGAGCCATTCGAGACTCGCGCGGCGACCTCGTCGTCGAACTCGTTCGTCGGCAACATCCTCGCGATGCGCATCGACCTGTTCGTCAACGGGCCGATCCGCCTGCCGGACACCGAGCCCGATCTCGTGATCACGTTGCGCGGCGGCACGCAGGACGAAGTGGTCAAGCTGTGGCGAGACACGCAGGACAACCTGTTTGGCCGCCTGGAAGGCCGCAAGATCAGCTTCAAGACGCTGAACCAGCAGGCGCAGCGCATCTTCAC
>CAIYFF010000605.1 GCA_903925435.1 uncultured Planctomycetota bacterium
CTTGCTTGCCGGTCATCGCCACAAACGACTCCACGTGTTCGATGCGCTCGAGTTCGTTCCACGCGCGCTTCGAATCCGTTTCCCACGGCAGGTCGCGCCACGCCACGCCGTCCGCGAGCACGGTGACATGGTGGTCGCGCAATGCCATGTGCGCGAACACCGCGATCGCGAGCACGACGTACGCAGTGCTGCGCGTGATCGGCCGCGGATCGAGCCTTCGGAACTGCGCGGCGCTGCGCCAGAGGAAGTGCTGCAACGCCTCCTTCCGCACCATGCGCGCGGCGATCGGATACGCGACGTAGGCCGCGACACCGAGCGCAAAGAAGAACGGTCCAAGCCAACGTCCTGCTCCGTCGTAGACGCGATGCTGGACAAGCGCGCCCGCGATCTCCGGCGGCGGCACGAGCGAAAGACGCCAGCCCGCGAACACGCCGATGCCGAGCGACACGAGCACGCTGGCCACGTTGCAGATACGATCGCGCGCACGCGGCGCATGCGCAGGGTCCGGCGGCTCCAGCGTCGGATAGCGCGTCCTCGACAGCGCAAAGGCGACAAGCGCGAGGATCGCGGCCTGCGCGAGCCCCGCCACGATGTTGACGACGAAGTCGGTCACGCGGCCCCCATCGGAGCCCTTGCGCTGCGCCGCGTCCAGCGAGGCGCCGACGCGGACTCGCGCCTCCCGTGGCAACGGCTTGCTCGCTACGCTGGACGGGCCCGGCCAACCGCCGCGGCGAGGTCCGCCATGACGAACGCGCATTCGATCGACTCTTCGCGCCGCGACTTCCTCCGCAACACGGCGATGGCCGCGCTCGCGCTCCCGCTCGCGGACGGATCGCTCACCGCTTCGTCGCTGCCGCGCCGCATGCCGTCGTCGCTGCCACTCGCGCGCAAGACGAAGCACGTCGTGCTCGTCGCGTTCGCCGGCGGCGTGCGCAGCAAGGACGTGATCGAACTCAAAGAGAACGCGCCCAACCTGCACCGCATTGCGCAGAACGGTGTGCTGCACGCGGGCCTGCGCTGCGCCAACGTCGGCCACTACGGCGCCGCGTTGTCGATGTTCACGGGCAACGTCGAGGCGCTCGGCATCCGCGACGACGGCCGCGGCGTCAACCCGACGCTGTTCGAGTATCTGCGCAAGGACGCGGGCTGCAGCGCGAGCGACCTGTGGCTGTCCACCAGCAATGGCGCGCAAGGCAAGCTGTTCGCCTACAGCGAGCATCCCGACTACGGCGCGTCGTTTGGCGCGAACGTGCTCGACGGCGAAGGCATCTTCAACGTCGAGTTCAAGAAGGTGCTCGACCAGTTCGGCAAGCCGCGCGCAGACGGCGACAAGGAAGCCGCGTTGCTCGACGAACTCAACGCGTCGCTCGACCAGAAGGCGCTCGCGTCACTCGACGGCGGCAAGGTCGACGCGCAGCACCTGCGCCGCGTCGAGAAGTTCATCCTCGACGAGTTGACCGGCGGCGCGACCAACCTCACGGGCCCAGGCGCTGGCGACGCGAAGGCGATCCGCGTCGGCGCCAACATCCTGCGCACGTTCCGGCCGCGCGTGCTCGGGATCACGCTGCAGAACGCGGACATCGCGCACGGCAGCTACAACGGCTACGTCGAAGTGATCCGCCGCAACGACCAAGAACTCGGCAAGCTGTGGGACGCAGTGCAGCAGGACCCGGAGCTCAAGGACCAGACGACGTTGCTCGTGTGCCCTGAGTTCGGCCGCGACAAGGACCTCAACGAGCGCAACGGCCTCGACCACGGCGACGGCAGCGACAGCCTCAACAAGGTGTTCTTGATCGGCGCGGGCCCGGACTTCGCGCGCGGCAAGACGTTGAAGGGCGAAGGCCGCACCGTCGACCTCTGCCCCACCGTGCTGTCCCTGCTGGGCCATAAGCCGTCCGCGATGGTCGGCAGCAAGGCGCTCGACGGCGCGTTCGCGTGACCACCGAAGCGGCCGCGACCTTGGCGAAGATGAAGCGAACGCTCGTGGCCATCGCGCTGTTGGCGATCGCCACGTTGCTCGCCTCGATCGACGGCGACGCAGCGGTGCGCGCAGCGATGGCGAGCATCCCGCGCACGCTCGGAGCAGACAGCAGTGGCTGCATCCAATGCCACGCCGGGATCGAGGAGATCCATCCGGGCTACAAGCTCACCTGCGTCGATTGCCATGGCGGCGACGGCACTGCTGTCGAGAAGGACAAGGCGCACGTGTTGCCGAAGCAACCGCCGCCAGCCGACGAGCGCGTGCTGCCGCGCAACTTCGAACTCGCGTGGCAACGCTTCATCAATCCATCCAACTTGCGCGTCAGCAAGCAGGTCTGCGGCGATTGCCATGACCCGCTCGTGCAGGACGTGATGAAGTCGCTGCACGCGACGACGTGCGGCCATCTCGGCGACGGCTACTACGAGAACGGCATCACCAAGGCGAAGACGCCGTCGTTCGGCGTGTTTGGCGAGACCGACGATGACGGCGACGTGCCAAAGGGCGCGCTGCGCGCCGTGACGCAGGTTCCTGCGCCGAGCGATGGCCCAGCGGATCGCATCGAGACGCACTACCAAGACCTGCCGCGCAAGGCGTGCATGCAGTGCCACCTGTGGAGCGAAGGCCGCGCCGTGAAGGGCCGCCTCGGCATGGATGGCGACTATCGCGGCGAGGGCTGCGCTGCATGCCACGTGACGTATGCCGACGACGGCCGCAGCAAGAGCGGCGATCCGACGATCGACAAGAGCGAGCCAGGCCATCCGCTACAGCATCGCTTCACCAACAAGATCCCGACCGACACCTGCGCGAAGTGCCACTACGGCGATGCGAGCATCGGGTTGTCGTTCCAAGGCAAGGCGCAACTCGTGCCCGGCATGCCTGCGGGCCCCGACGTTCCTGGCACGACGGACACGCTGAAGAACGGAGTGTTCTACGTCGAGGATCCCGAGCTGACGCCGCCCGACGTGCACCACCAGCGCGGCATGCACTGCATCGACTGCCACACGGCGCAAGACGTCATGGGCGACGGCAACATCTGGCCGCAGATGGACCACGCAGTCGAGATCGAGTGCGTGAGTTGCCACGGCACCATCGACGCGGTCAGCGATCTGCGAACGCAAAAGGGCCGGCGCGTGACGAACCTGTTCCAGGAAGGCGATCGCTTCTTCCTCGTCAGCAAGGTCACCGGCAAGCGACACGAAGTCACGCAGAGCAAGCACGTCGTAGACCCGCAGCATCCGTCCTACAACCCGCGCGCCGCGGCGGCGATGACGACGGCGCACGATCGATTGGAGTGCTACGCGTGCCATGCGTCGTGGAACGTCGACTTCTTCGGCTTCCACTTCGATCGCAACGAGCAGTTCACGCAGCTCGACCTGATCTCAGGCCGACGCACGAAGGGCCGCGTGACGACGCAGGAGAAGGTGTTCTCGTCGTGGAACCAGCTCCGCCTCGGCTTCAACCACGAGGGCATGATCGCGCCCTACATGGTCGGCTTCTCGACGATCGGCAGCTTCCACGACGAGAACGGCGCCGCCTACGTCGACCAGGGCTTGCCGGTGTCCGCCGCGGGAATGTCCGGCGTGACGCTCGTGCCGCATCAGACGCACACGACGCGCAAGGAAGCGCGCGATTGCGTCGAGTGCCATCGGACCGGCGTGACCTATGGGCTCGGCTCCACCAACTTCCGCATCGCGCGCGAGTTCGCGTTTGCGATCGACGGCAGCCGTTTGCTCGTGCAAGCGCTCGACAAGAAGCAGCCTGCGCGCAGCACGATCATCGCGGAATTGCCGCTGCCGTCGTCGCCGCGCGCGCTCGCGTTGCGCATGGACGCGGTGCGCGGCCAGACGACACACGTCTACGTCGGCTGCGACGACGGAACGCTGCTGACGATCGACGCCTCCAATCCGGCGTTGCCCAAAGTCGTCTCGCAGCAGGACGGCCTCGTGAGCCCGCGCCGCATGCTCGCACAAGGCGACGTGCTCTACATCGCCGACGGGCCCGGCGGGCTTGTGACGTTCGACGTGCAGAAGCCAGACAAGCCAAAGGCCCTCGGCGCGATGCCGAGCGTCGAAGCGCGTTCGCTCGCGTTGCAGTGGCCGTGGCTCTACCTCGCGGACGGCCCTGGCGGCCTCGTCATCGTCGACGTCGCCGATGCAGCAAAGCCGCGCGCGCTCGCCAACGTGGATTGCAACGCGGAGTCGACTCGACCCGACGACGCAACCGATGTCGCGGCGTTGTTCCAATACTCGAGAACGAAGGCGCTCGACGAACTCGGCGAACGCCTCGACCGCACGCAGGCGCGCGCGATCGTCGCAGTCGCGTGCGGCCTCGATGGATTGCGCCTCGTCGACGTCAGCGAACCCACTGCGCCACAAACGCTGCACGGCGACGCGCACAAGCGCACCTTCCGCTTCGATCGCGGGGACATCCGCGGCGTCGCGATCAACACGCAGTTCGATCTCGGCAGCGAAGGCGGCGGCATCAAGAGCCGCGAGCGCGACTATCTCTTCGCCTACGAGGAATACGGGCAAGACGACAACCGCCAGTATCGACTGCGCGCGTTCGACATCACCGACCCGCTCGCCCCTGCAGCAGCACCCGGCGCGGGCCCGCGCATCGGCAGGTCGCCGGGCAGGCTGCAGATGGTCCGCGCCTACAACGCGCCGTTCTTGCAGCAGTTCGTGCTCGCGACGGGCAGCGGCGGCATGGCGACGCTCGTCGACGCGAGCAAGATGCCGACGGGCCTGCAACCGCTCGCAGAAGTGCCCGGCGCGAGCGGCGTGCGCGACCTCGTCGTCGAGGAGTTCGCGTTCGATCGCTTGCAGGACGAACGCGGCCGCTGGGAGAAGGACATCAGCCACGAGGGCTGCCGCTACCTGACGCGCGACGAGATGGAGCGCGTGCTGCGCGCGAAGGTGCCGGTGCGCCGCGAAGCCGAGGGCCGCTACGGCAAGATCGAGACGGCGCCCGCAACAAAACCAACGCGGGCAAAGCCGACGACGGGCAGCAAGGAGAAGCCAAAGTGAATCGCAACCAAGCGCTCATGGTCGCGGTCGCATGCGCAGTCGCGCCATGCGCGGCGCAGGACGATGCCAAGTTCTTGAAGGCCGCGTTCGATCGCATGGACCAAGACAAGGACGGCATCGTCGTGCGCGCGGAGTTCCCCGGCAGCGACCGTCAGTATGCGGCGATCGACGCGGACAAGAACGGCAAGGCAACGCTGGCCGAGTTCTCCAGCAGCGAAGTCGGCAAGAGCCTCATTCGCGCGCGCTACCGCAGCAAAGACGAGCCGCGCGAACGCACGACCGGCAAGCAGTGGCTCCTGCTGCGCTTTGATGCAGCGATGCGATGCGACGCGGACCGCGATGGCAAAGTCACGCAGAGCGAATGGACCGGGACCGAAGTCGCGTTCTTGGAACTCGACCTCGACGGCAACGGCGTCCTCGACAAGCGGGATCGCGCGGAAGCGACGGCCGAGTTGCCCGAGAAGGAGCATGAGTTGCCGGACGTCAAAGGCGAGCTGCTGGGTGTCGACGACTGGATGAAGCGCTTCGACAAGGACGGCAACGCCGTGCTCTCGAACAAGGAGATCACCGACAAGTGGCTGCGCGCGGCGATGCCGTTTGGCGACAAGGACAAGGACGGGTCCCTGACGGAGAACGAATTGCGCGAGTTGCTGCAAGCGGCGATGCAGCGACGCCAGGAGATGGATCGCGTGCGCGCGCGGCCGCAACCCTACGACGTGCCGTTCGACGCCTGGGACAAGGATGACGACGAGAAGGTGCGCCAGAACGAGTGGATGGGCCCGCTCGGGTTGTTTGCGCAGATCGACGTCGACCGCGACGCGGCGGTCACGCGCGACGAAGCGCTCCGGTATCGGAAGCGCGTGCTCGGGCAGGACTTCGTCGAACGCTTCGACCTCAATGGCGACGGCAAAGTCTCGCTCGAGGAATTCGCCGGGCCGACAGGCGCGTTCCGCCGCGCCGACCGCAGCGGCGACGGCTCGGTGACACGGCAGGATCGCTGACGACCGGACGGGCGGGGTCCGGGTGCGAAGCGCCGCCCGGGCCAATGGCCGCATTGACCCTCGCCCGTCTGTGATGCATCCTTCTCCGCATGAAGAAGCTCGCATACCTCGGAATGTTCCTCCTCGCCGCTTGCGGCTCGACCTCCAACACCAGCAACGCCCAAGCCGCAACGCCGGCCGGCAGCTGCTGCGCAGAGAAGGCCGAAGGCAAGGGCGCATGCTGCAGCGAGTCGGCGCCCGCGGCGAACGCCAAGGCGGCCGAGAGCTGCTGCGAAGACAAGAAGAACTGATTTGGCGCGTGGAGCGCGCGCTTCGCTGCGAGCGCTCACGAGCAACGACCTGAGGCCTCTCGTCCCCCACCCGGGGAGCGCGAGGCCTCGGTCGTTTCTGGCGACGGTGGCTCCGTTGGCCCGTGTGCGCGTCAGCGCCCCGCGGTCATCAACACGGCGTTCAACACGAACGCATCCATGCCGTCGGCAAAGCACCGCACGAAGGGATCCTCGGCAAACGCGACGACGTGCCCGCGTTGATGCGGCTGGTGCACGAGCCACGCCTTGTTGGCCAACTGCTTCTTCGTGCTGTCGAACATGAAGCCCGACAGCATCAGGCTCTTCTCGTCGTCGTAGACGGCGACGTTGGTGCCGCGATCGAGCTTGAGTGGCGCGTAGATGCGACTCGACTCGTGCACGACGTTGGCGGTGCCGGTGTAGCCAAAGCCAAGCCAGTGCTCCGCATCGACGCGCACGCGGACGATCGCGCCCGGCGTCGGCGCCGGCTCTTCCTTGTCTGGCAGGATCGCAGTCGCGTAGTCGAACGGCTCGTCGCCGCTGGCCTTCTTCTTGGCGTTGTCGTTGGCCGCAGCGTCTTCGCCTGACGACGGCTTCTTGTCTTCGCCTGGAGTGTCCTTCTCCGCGGCCTTCTTCGGCTTGTCGCGGTCCTCCTGCTTCGTCGCGAGCAACGCAACGCCTTCGCCCGTGAGCCAGCGCGTCGCAGCGCCGATCGTCACGAGCACGCCGCCTTGGTCGACGAAGCGATGGATCGCGTCGGCGCCGCGCTTGCCGAGTTCGGCTTCGTAGTCGGATCCTTCGGGCAGCACGAGCACCGTGAATCGATCGAGTTCTGCGCGCGCGAGGTCGCGCGTGCGGATCGCCGTGACCGGCACGCCATAGCGCTGCTCGAGCAAATGGCGCACAGCGCCCGCAGACGTCGGCGACACCGGGCGATCCCAGGCCATCGCGACGCGCGGCGCCTTGAGCACGTGCGAACGGTTGCTGCCGAAGTCGACGCCCGATTCGACCCACGAGCTGTCGACACCGCCGATGTCCACGCAGTGTCGCTGGCTCGCAGCCGCGATGCGCGCATGCAGGCCATCCGGCTGCCCATCGATGCGAACGACCAGCGAGCCCGCAGGGTAGTCCTTGCCAGCGATGCGGAACGCGCGCTCCTGCGACCGCACGCGCACGCCGTGCTTCAGCAGGTCCGCGAGCAACGCGCCCGCGCCGTTCTGCCCCCACGCGATCACGTAGGCAACCTTGGGCGCAGAGGATGGACACGAGGCGGCAAACGCAGCGTCGATGGTCTCGGCGCGCAACATCTCCAGTTCGCCGCGCGACGACGCGCCACATGCAAAGGCCTCGACACCGAACAGCAGAGGCATCGACCAACCCGTGAGGTCGTAGAACTCCAAGTCCTTGCGCTGCTGCTCGCGCGCGCGCTGCTCCTCGACGAACGCATTGTCCATCTCGATGTGTGGCAGCAGCAGCACGCCTGCGAGCCGATTGGGCTGCGATGTGCGCACCACGAGGGAGCCCGCCTCGAACGCAGCCTTCGCTGCATCGCCCGCGAGCAACGGCCGCGCCGCGTCGTTCTCGATGGGCGACTTCGCGACGTGCGCCTCGATGCCGTTGTCGAGCAACAACCGCGCAAGCCGCCGCAAACGAGAGCGATCCACAGCGCCGCGCATCGGCATCACGAACTCGCGCACCGAGCCCGTCTCGCCTTCTGCGATCGCGCTGCGCCGATACGCGACGAACGCAGCCATCGCGTCTTGCTTGCCCGTGGCCAACGTCTCCAGAGTCGCGAGCGACGCGGTGAAGTTGCGTTCGATGCCGTCCTGCAGCGTGACCTTCGAATCGTCCTTCTTGCGATAGACGAGGCCGCGCGCGGACGCCATCTCGTAGGTCATGCCGACGCTGCCGTGGAACGTCGGCCAACCTTCGCCGTAGCCGGGATAGAACGAGTCGAACTCGTCGCGCGTGAAGTACTCAAACCCCTTCTCGTCGAAGCGCCGGCCGTTGTTCTTGCCGTAGCGCTCGAGCCACTGCCGCTGCGTCTCGGTGATCGCCGGATTGATCGGCTTTGCCGGCGGCGCGAAGTAGTAGGTCGACTCGCCGCCCATCTCGTGCACGTCGGCATAGACGAGCGGCCACCACTGGAAGAACGCGGCGACGCGCGCCTTGGTCTCCGGCTGCGTCTGCGCGAACCAATCGCGGTTCATGTCGAACAACGCGTGGTTGACGCGACCGCCTGGCCACGGCTGCGTGTGCTCCGCCGACACGGGCTCCTCGTCCGCAGCGATTCCGCGCGAAGCCCGCGTGCCGTGCACGAAGCGATCGCGGCCATCCGGGTTCTGCAGTGGATCGAGCACGACAACGACATCGCGCAGGATCGCATCGACGATCGGATCGCCTTC
>CAIYFF010000606.1 GCA_903925435.1 uncultured Planctomycetota bacterium
ACAACTGCATGCCGCCGGAGCGGCCGGTGTGGCGCAACACGGCCCTGCGCGTCGACCTCAAGATGCCGGAGCAGAAGCCTACTGCCGGCAACTCGGCGTGCGACACGCTGCCGCTCGGGGGGAACTGACCCATGCGGGCCTTCTTCCTTCCGCTGCTGCTCGGGGCCGTGTCGGCGTTGGCGGGCTGCAGGCATGTCCTGCATGTCCACCATGTCGCGCACACGCCGGCGCTCGCGGCCTACGAAGCGGTTGACCAGCTCGTCGCGCAGCACAATGACCGTCGCGACATCGGTCGCATGCTGATCGCGACTTGCGTCGACGTGAACAACCACGGCATGACCTCGATGTTCGGCCGCCAGATGTCGGAGTATGTCGCGTCGCGTCTGACGCAGAAGGACATCGACGTCATCCACGCCACGGTCCGCCAGGACCACCTGCAGATCCGCGAGGACGGCCAGTTCTTGCTGTCGCGCGACGTCCGCAACCTGGCGATGGACCACAACGCGCGCACGATCATCGTCGGCACCTACGGCGTCGTGCAGGACTACGTGCTCGTGTCGCTGAAGATGGTCTCGACGGTCGACGATTCGACGATTGCCGCGATGGACTTCGCGCTGCCGCGCACGAAGGTCGTCAACGACATGCTCGCGACCTACACGCGCAACATGTGACGGCACGCATCGGGGTGCGGCGCGATGCCGCGCCCCGATGCCGTGCAGCGGGCGGCCGTCAGCCGCCAGCCTGCTCCTTCCACTTCGCCAGCAGCGCCAACGCTTCGCGCGGCGACAGCCCGTCGATGTCGAGCGCGCGCAGCGCTTCGACGATCGGATCCGGCGGCGGCGCGAACAGTTCCTTCTGCTTGAGGCCCGGCTTCTTGCGCTCGCGCGCGGCGACGAGCGTCTCGCGCATCTCAGCGCCTTCGCTCTCGAGTTCCTTCAGCACCGCTTCGGCGCGCGTGATCACGGCCTTCGGGATGCCGGCGAGCCGCGCCACGTGGAGGCCGTAGCTCTTGTCGGTGCCGCCGTCCTCGATGCGGTGCATGAACACGATCTCGTCGCCCCATTCTCGAACGGCGACGCGCTGGCTCACGATCGCGCGGCCTTCGGCCTGAAGGTCGGTGAGTTGGTGGTAGTGCGTCGCAAACAGCGCACGGCATCCGATGCGGTCATGCAGGTCTTCTGCGATCGCCCACGCGAGCGACATGCCGTCGTAGGTGCTCGTGCCGCGGCCGACTTCGTCGAGGAGGACGAGGCTGCGCTTGGTCGCGTTGTTGAGGATGTTGGCGGTCTCCGTCATCTCGACCATGAACGTCGAGGCGCCGCGGCTGATGTCGTCGCTGGAGCCGACGCGCGTGAACACGCGATCGACGATGCCGATGCGCGCCGACTTTGCGGGCACAAACGAGCCCATCTGCGCGAGCAACACGATGAGCGCGTTCTGGCGGATGTAGGTCGACTTGCCCGCCATGTTGGGGCCGGTCAACAGCGACAGGCGGCGCCGCGTCGCGGCGAGGTCGGTGTCGTTCGGCACGAACGATCCCGCTGCGTGCGTCGCTTCGATCACGGGATGGCGACCGTCCTCGATGCGCAATGCGAGCGAGTCGTCGATCTCAGGCTTGCAGTAGTTGCGTTCGCGCGCGACTTGCGCGAGCGACATGCACGCGTCGAGTTCCGCGATCGCCGCCGACGTGCGCTGCAAGCGCTCGGTCTGCTTCGTCACCTCGTCGCGCAGCGCGCAGAAGATCTCGTATTCGAGCGCCTTGCTGTTCTCTTCGGCCTTCAGGACCTTGCTCTCGAACGTGCGCAACTCGTCGGTGACGTAGCGCTCGGCGTTCTTGGTCGTCTGCTTGCGCACGAACTCGGGCGGCAGTTGCACATCTTTGTGCGACTGCGTGATCTCGATGTAGTAGCCGAAGACCTTGTTGAACCCGACCTTCAGCGACGCGATGCCCGTCGTCTCGCAGAGTTGCTGTTGGTAGCGCGCGAGCCACTGGTTGCTGTCGTGCGCGAGCGTGCGCAGCTCGTCGAGCGCCGGATCGAAGCCTTGGCGGATCATGCCGCCGTCCTTCACCGCGAGGGGCGCGTCGTCGACGAGCGCCGTGCCGATGCGGTCCGCGAGGTCGTGGAGCGGATCCAGTCGTTCGCCGAGATCGCGCAGCAGCGCAGAGCCGCACTGAGTCAGCGCGTGCTTGACCTCGGGCAGCGGCTCAAGGCTCTGGCGCAGCGCGCAAAGGTCGCGCGCATGGGCGCGGCCAAACGCGGCGCGCGCGCACAGGCGCTCGAGGTCGAGCACGTGCTGCAGGCACTGCTGCATCGACGCGAGCAGATCCTGCGTGTCGACGAACTCCGCGACTGCAGTCTGGCGCGCAAGGATTGCATCAACCGACAACAGCGGCGACAGCGTCCAGCTGCGCAGAAGGCGCGCGCCCATCGGCGTCTTCGTCTTGTCGAGGATCGACAACAGCGGCGTGCCCGAGCTGTCCTTCTGCATCGTCTGCACGAGCTCGAGGCTGCGCTGCGTCGCTCGATCGAGGCGCATGTGTTCGCCGTCATCGAAGGCTTCGATGCTGCGCACGTGCGGCAACGCCGTCAGCTGCGTCTCCTGCAGGTAGCCGATCAACGCGCCCGCGGCGCCGGTTGCGAGCGGCATCTCTTCGATGCCGAAGCCGGCGAGCGTCTTCGTCGCGAAGAACTGGCACAGCGTGCGCGTCGCAGAGTCCGCGCCGAAGTCGTAGGGCGCGCGATAGGTGAGCGGCACATCGAGATTGCGCAGCCACTCGGACGCATCGCCGCGCAAGTCGTCGGACACGAGGATCTCGGCCGCTTCGATGCGCAGCAGTTCGTCGGTGAGTCGCGGTTCGTCGCATTCGTGAACGCGGAACTTGCCGGTCGACAGTTCGACCCACGCGATGCCGGCGCGGCCTTTGTGCGCGGTCAGCGCGACGAGATGGTTGGGCTTCTTGTCGTCGAGCAGGTTGTCTTCGGTCAGCGTGCCCGGCGTGACGATGCGCACGACTTGTCGCTCGACGACACCCTTCGCTTCCTTCGGGTCCTGCATCTGCTCGCAGATCGCGACGCGATGCCCCTTCTGCACGAGCCGCTTCAGGTAGCCATCGAGGGCGCGATACGGGACGCCAGCCATCGGGATCGCGGACTCGCCCTTGCTGCGGCTCGTGAGCGTGATGCCGAGTTCGCGACTCGCCGTCTTCGCGTCCTCGAAGAACAGCTCGTAGAAGTCGCCCATGCGGAAGAAGAGCAGCGCGTCGGGGTGCTTCTTCTTCGAGGCGAGGTACTGCGCCATCGCCGGCGTTGCTGAGGCAAACTCGGTCATCGTCGGACTCCCGCGTCCGGGCTCGTGCGCAGCAGCGCGAGCGCTTCGTCGACGATCACTTCGGCGGCGAACTCAGCGTCCTCGACGCTCGTGTGCCGCGAGAACGACACGCGGATCACTTCGCGCGCAGCGCGGCGATCCATGCCGATCGCGGCAAGCACGTGGTTGTCGGGCTTCTTCGGGTCGCGCGACTCCTCGTTGTGCCCATGGCACGCGGAGCCCGTCGAGAACGCCACGCCGCGCTCGTCGCAGCGCAGCATCAGCGTCTCGCCGACGATGCCAGGAATGCGCAGCGACAGGATGTGCGGCAGACGGCGCGTCGGGTGTCCGAGCCGTTCTGCGTCGGGGATCGCGTCGATCACGGCGCGTTCGACGAGTTCGCACAGCGATTCGGTGTGCGGCGCAGCCGTCGCCTGGCGCAGCAGCGCGTCTTCGGCGGCGATCATCATGCCGATGGCGCCCGCGACGTTTTCGGTGCCGCCGCGCATCCCGTTCTCTTGGCCGCCCGCGCGCATGATCGGTGCGATGCGCGCCTTGCTCGACAGCGCGAGAAAGCCCGCGCCCTTCGGGCCGTGGAACTTGTGCGCCGAGACCGCGACCGAGTCGACGTCCATCGCATCGAGGTCGAACGGGATCTTGCCGTAGGTCTGCACGAGGTCGATGTGCACGTGCGCCTCAGGCGAAGTGCGGCGCACGAGGGCCACGAGTTCTTCGAGCTGCGACAGCGTGCCGAGTTCGTTGTGGCCGTGCATCAACGCGACCACGCGCACGTCGGCGCCGAGCGCATCGAACAGCGTCTCGGGATGCAGGTCGCCGTCGCGCGTGACGGGCAGCGTCATCGTGTGGCAGCGCAGCCGCGACAGCAGTTCGGACGTCTGCAGGATCGCCGGGTGGTCGCTCTGCGCCATGAGCACGCGGCCCGGCGAACGCGTCATCGCGGCGCCGACGATGCCGAGGTAGTCCGCCTCGCTCCCGCCCGACGTGAACACGATCTCGGCGGCGTTGAGCGTTCCGCGCAAGAACTCGCGCGCATCGTGCAGCCGCTTCTTGGGGCCTGCGCCGTGCGCGTGCTTGCTGCTCGGGTTGCCAAACAGCTCGCGCTGGGCTTCGTGCATGGCGCCGACGACTCGGTCCGATGGGCGGGTCGTGGCGGCGTTGTCGAGGTAGATCTGGCGCGGCATCCCCGCATCATGGCCCGACGCTTCCCTGCGAGCCATATCGCGAAGCATGCGCTTCTTGATGTTGCGGTGGGCCGCTCTTGAGGCCACGTTCGCACTGTGCCGATACCGCCTCCCATGGGTTTGGGGCTGGTGGCTTTGTGGTGCGGGCTTGCGGTGGCGCTCGCGGTGGCGTTCCACCGCTTGCGGCAGCGGGCCCCGTCCTTGCCGACCGAAGTGCGCGAGTTCTTGGCCAAGCTCGAAGGCGAACTGGCCCAGCATGACGACGTCGAGTGGCTCGGTCTGTTGCCGGGCCAGTTCTCGGGCCTGCTGCGCGTGCGCGGCCAAGAGACGCCGGTCTCGCTCCACGAACTGTTCCGTCGCAGCGAGGCGTTCCCCGAACGCTTTGCGCAGTCCGTTGCGCAGTTGCTCAGTGAGATCGACGAAGCGGGCCTCGATCGCATCGACGACCACGAGTTCGGCGGCGTCGCGGTCGACCTGATGCCGCAAGTGCGCAGCCTCGCATGGGTCGAGGGGCAGGGGCGGTTTGGCGACTCGGCGCTGGTGCATCGGCGCTTTGGCGCAGACCTCGCCGTCGTCTATGTCGTCGACGATCCGCACTCGATGGTGTTCGTCTGCCGCGCGCATCTGAAGCGCTGGGGCAGGACCGCCGAGGATGTGCACCAGCTCGCGATGCAGAACCTGCAGCAGCTCAGCGCGAAGGACGGGATCCCAGCCGCCGCTCCGGGCGCTCCGGTGATGCTCCAGACTGGCGACGGCTACGACGCGGCGCGCGTGCTGTTGCTCGACGAGAAGGGGGACTTGCTGGTCGCGATGCCCGACCGCGACGTGCTGTGGGTCGCGTTCGACGAAGGGCAAGACTTGGCCCAACTGCAACGCAAGGCCGCGACGATGGCTGCCGCCGCGTCGCATCCGGTGTCGGGGCGCATCTATCGCATGACGCAGACAGGGCCGCAGCCCGCGCTCGCCGACTGAGTCGCTGTCGCTAGCGCGCGAACGTCGCGTCGATCGACGCAGGGCCCGGCACTTCGATCGCAACCGTGGCGTGTTCGCCGGTTGCCCACGGCACTAGCTCGTAGCTGCCCGCGCCGAGGCGCAGCGCAATCGTGCCGTCGAGGCCGAGCGCCGAGCCGCTCGAAAACGCAGTGCGCGGAGCCCAGCGCGGGTCGTCCTTGCGGCGAAGGCGCAGCAGGCTCGCGATCGCTCGGTCCTTGTCGGCGCAACGGACGGTGATGTCCTGCACCGCGGCGGTGACTTCGATCGTGCGGTCCTGGTCCGCGTCCGTGGGCCAATCGACGCTGGTCCAGTAGCTGTTGCGCGCGGTGGCAAACTCGCTGGCGACCACGATGCGCAACTTCTGCTCGCTGGGTGCAGGCGTCGTCACGTGCAGCGCGCCGTCCTGTTCCTTGGCTGCGGCGAGCGGCAGCCACGCGACTTCGTGGTCGTGCGCGTCGTAGACCGCGACGCCTGCCTGTTGGCGCAAGCTCGTCGGCAGGTCGCGCACCGCGATCGCGATCGTGCGCATTTCGGGCGGGAACGCGTCGCGCTTCGTCGCAGCCGCGGGCACGAACGAGGCCCGGCGCGCAAGCCGCTTGGGTTCTGGCAGCGGCGCCATTGCCTCGAGGGTCGCGGCCTCGCCGGCAGCGATGGGCTCCTGCTTCAGCGACAGCGCGGCGACATAGCCCAAGACGCCTAGCGTGAGGGCGAGAACGAGCGCGATCAGGAGCTGCAGCAGGTGGCGAATGGCGTTACCTCGGGGTGGGCCAGCTTAGCTATGCCCCTCGACCTCGAAAGCCCCGCGTGAGGATCGCGGCGGATGCTGTGCGACGAACGGATCAGCCGCCGCGCCGCGTGCCGCCGTTTTGACCGCCGGCTTGTCCCTGGGTGCCCTGCGCGCCGCCGCGGGCGCCACCGCCGTTCTGCCGCGCGTTGCCACCTGGTTGCGCACCGGGCTGCGTTCCTGGTTGGCCGCCGTTCTGTCGTCCCGCGCCGGGCTGCCGCTGCGGGTTCGCCGCGGCGTTGGGATCGACGGGGCCGAGTTCGACGCGGGCCGTCGCCTTCTGGCCGAGCGTCGCCACGACTTGGCTCGACGTGCGCGTGCGGCCGCGCACCGACACGACCGCGAGGTAGTTGCCCTGCGGAACGTGCTCGAGTGCGAACTTGCCGTCGGTGACGCGCGCGCGCAGCGTGCCCTGCGCGCCGCCGCCGGGCCCGCGACCGCCGCCCGTGAAGTCCGCCGGGACCTCGGTGGCGCCGAGCAGCAGCGTCACCGCGCCGTCGATGTCCTCGGGCTTCGTGCCGTCGGTGGCTTCGACAACGCCTTCGATCGAACAGGTCAGCACCGTGATGTTGCAATCGACCGTGCCCTGCGGAACGACGACGATCGTCTCCTTGTGCAGCGCAGCCGAGCGGCGGTCGGCGCTCACGCTCAGCACGTAGTTGCCCTTTTGGACCTCGTCGATCGAGAAGCGGCCTTGCTCGTCGACGCGCGCATTCATGCTGTTGCGAGCGCCCATGCCGCCCATTCCGCCGCGGCCTCCGCGGCCGCCCATCGGGCTCGGCGTGGCGCTGTCGCCGCCGTCCGGTTGGTATTCGAGCGTGACCGTGAAGCCGTTGGCGGGCACGCCGTTCTGCAGCACGGAGCCGCGCACGAGGCCGGTCTGCGGCGGCATCAGCGACACGTCGAGCGACGACGCTTCGCCGTCCTGGATGGTCACGTCGGCGACCATTTCGCCGCGCTGGTATTGCGTCATCAGGTCGCGCATCGAGCTGCCGAGGAACGCGCGCACCGCGTAGTCGCCAGCCTTGAGGCCGTCGAACACATAGGTGCCGTCCGCCGACACCGACGCGAACGGGTTGCCGCCGCGGAACATCGCGCCTACGTCGGCGCCCTCGCCAACCGGCGCTGCGACGACGCGCACTTGCTCCAGCTCGGTCTTGGTCGCGCCGAGGATGCTGCCCGACAGGCTGCCGCGGCGTTGCAACGCGAGCAGGATGCCTTGCGTGTCGCTCGCGAGCGCGAAGGGCTTGGTCTCCGCATCTTCGTGCGAGTCGGCGCTCGCGCGCACGAGGAACGTGCCCTCCGGCGCATGCTCAATCTGGAACTCGCCCTTGGCGTTGGTCACAGCCGACGGCAGCGGGCCGCTCTGCCACTCTTGGAAGCGCGCGCGCATGTCCGCGCCGCGACCTCCGCGTCCGCCGCGGCCACCGCGCGCCGTTGCGTCGACGGCGGCGCCCGGCGTCGAGGCCGGAGCGGCGGCGTCGCTCGTCGCGGGCTCCTGCGGACGCTGCAGGTTCACGCGCGCGTTCGCGATCGGCTTGCCGGCGCCGTCCTTGACGATGCCCGCCACGACGAAGCCGCGTGCGAGCGCGATCTTCAGTTCGGGCGCAGGCGCGCCAGTGCGGAGTTCGATCTCTTCGCTGCGGTAGTCCGCGTGCGCAGGGGACTCGATGCGCACCGTGTAGATGCCCTCGGCCAGGCCCGTTTCGCGGAACGTTCCATCCGGGTGCCGTTCGGCGCGCGCGTCGCGTCCGCCGCCGTTGCCGCGTCCGCCGCGGCCGTTTTGCGCGTCATTGCCGCCGCCGAACCCGCCGTTGCCAAACCCGCCGTTGCCGCCCATCTGCTGGCGCATCGTCTGCATGCGCGTGCGCAGTTCGTTGCGCGTCGCATCATCCAAGTTGGGATCGCGCATCCGCTCCATCAGCGCGCGGACGTCTTCTTGCGTCTGCCCCGGAATCGACAGCGCGCGCGTCCACTGGACGGTGACCGCGTAGCGCTGCACTGGCTCGCCTGCGACCGCGTCGGTCACGACGCCTTGGATCGCGAGGCCATCTTCGAGCGTGAGGTAGACGGGCTGCGACTGCTCGGGATCGAGTTCTGAGAGGCTCGCGCGCAGGTAGCCCTTCTTCTGCGCGGTCAGGTCGAGCAGCGAGTCCGGCAGGCGCTCCAAGAAGAACCGCCCGTCTGCGTCGGTCTTCGTCGATTGCTCGTTGCCGCCGCCGCCAAACTGGCCGCCCCGTCCACCGCGCCCGCCGCGGCCGTTGTTGTTTTGGTTGCGCGGGCGAGCCACGACTTCGGCGTCGGCGATCGGCTTGCCGAGGCGATCCATCACGACGCCCGCGAGCTCGAAGCCCGGGCCGAGGATCAGGTCCGGCACCTCGGTGCGCTGGTTCTCTGAGGCCTCGACCTGCTCGCTCGTGCCGTTCTCATGCTTCTTCGCGCTCGCCGCGATGCGCCAATCGCCCGATGCGGCGTTGGCAAAGCGGTAGTAGCCGTTGGCGTCCGTCTGCTGCGCGGGCAGCACGTCGTCGCGGTCGCGCTGGGCGCGCATCCAGTTGTCACCGTCCGCCTGCAGTCGCACTTCGGCAAACGGGATCCCGTTGCCGCCGAGGTCGACGACGCGGCCGAGCAACTCGCCGCCGTCGTTGACCGCGAGTTCGCCGAGGTCGAGTTCGCTGCCGACCTCGCCGAGATTGCGATCGAACTGGGTCGGCGCGTGCTGGCCGTGCACGACGAGCAGGTTGATGCGCAGGTTCTTGAAGGTCTGCCCCTGGAACGCGAACCGACCATCCGCGTCGGTCTTGACCGGCTCCGGGACGCGGCGATCGCGGCCGCCGCGACCTCGCTGGCCGCCGCGGCCGAAGTCGAGCCACACCTTGGCTTCGCGCACCGGCGCGCCAAAGCGATTGACGACGCGGCCGCGCAGCAGCAGTTCGGTGCGGTCGCCGGTCGCAAGTTCGTCCGCCGTGGCCACCTGCTCACGCTGCGAGTCGGTGCCGAGCGCTTCTGCGACTGCGGCATCGGCGTTGTCAGCCTGCGCCTCGATCGCGATCTCCTCGCTCGCGCTCCATCGCACGACGGGCGCATCGCCCGTGCCGATCAGGCCCGGGGCGAGCAACGCGCCGCCCGCGACCACGAAGGCGGCGAGCAGCAGGAAGACAAAGGAGCGATTGCGCATGCGGTTGGGGCTGAGGAGCAACATCGACCATTACGGACGATCCGCGCCGTTCCCCATAGTGGGGCGCTGTAACGCTTCTGCAAGGAGGTCGCGTGTGCGCCGCGAACGAAGCGTTACTGCAACGAGACGGAGAAGACGTTGGAAGCGCCGATCGTGGCGCCGTCTGCCGTCAAGAACGCGGTCTGGCAGTGGATCCACAGTCCCGTCGGGAAGCCTGGGTTTTGCAGTGTGAGGGCCGCAGCGCCCATGGCATCGAGCGGAGCGAACATTGTCGCGATCGGATACAGCAGGCCCGCTTCCCAACGCAGCGTTTGCTCGAATCCGGGCAGGCGTACAGGCAGCAGGGCGCCAGTGCCCACGGTCCCGATGGCAAACAGGCAGACCCCGTTCACGGGCGCGCCCTGCTGGAGCAGCGAAAATGCTCCCGGCGCGACCGGGCCCTGGCCGCCGCCGACGAGTCCGAGCGGCGCTGACTGCGCGCGCATCGTGCGCACGCTGGTGGTCGAGAAGTAATCCGTCTCCACGACGCACAGAGAGCCAGCGCCCGAATGCGCAAACGGCTCAAACTCCGCGTCGCGCGCAGTCCCTTGCAAGAACGTGAGCGCCGCAGGCGTGGTCGCGGCGAGCGTGTAGTCGACCAACGTGGACCACGTCTTCTGCGTGTGCATGTCGCTGATTTCGAGCACGCGCGCATTGCCATAGTCGGCGACAAACAAGTCATCGTCGCCATCGACTGCGAGATCGCCGGCAGAGTCGAGTCCGTTCGCCACGAGTTGCGCATTGCTGCGCGTGAGCACAATGCCGCCGTTGAGTGCGAGCGACCATTGTCCTGCGTCCCAGCGCACGATTTCGACGCTGGCGGGCGGCGGGGGGAACGTCAGTGGCGCGGTCGCGTAGAGCAGTTCTCGCTCCGGCGACACTGCGACGGGGCCAGATGCGCCCGGAACTATGCCAATCGTCGTTTGCGCGCCCGTGACGAGGTCGAGGGCAATGAGATCGTTTTGGGCCGACGAGAAACCGCCTGTCTTTGCCGACACGATCGCGATGCCTGGGCCGATTGCTACGGCGTCATAGGCAAATTGGATCGTCGTCAGCAATTGCGGCGTGCGCAACGGGTCGACTGGGACACGCCATACTTGGCCATTGCTGCTCTCGGCAAACAGCAGATCGCCATTGCCGATCGGCATCGTGAACGAGCCAAAGCGGAAGCCAGGCAGCGTCAGCAGCGCGCGCGTTGGCTGGCCGGGCGCGTCGTATTGCAGCGCCACGCCGTCGAACCACGCGATCCCGCCATCGAGCGCGGTGATGCTGTTGGCCGAGGCCGGCAACGGGTGCTGGACGTTGGAGTAACCCTGCGCCGGCGACTGCGATGCCGCAGTCGAGGCTATCGCGAGGACCGCGCAGCACGGAGCAGCGCGGAGGAAGGAGAGGAAACGGGCCATCGGACACTCCTCGGCGGCGATCCGCCGAGCTTCACGGAGGACCGCGCCGGCGATGACCGCGGCAGGACGAGGAGACGACGGAGCTTCCGCGGCGGCCCGATTGGGGCGGCGCACGGCAGTGGTCGTTCGGTTCGTTCTGCCGCGGACGTCGTTCGCGCCGAGGCGGTCGGGAGCGGGCGCGGGTGCGCTCGCGGCCAGGCGAGGTGTTCTGGCTCCCGGATCGGCCTACTAGTCCTGCCTTCCCATCCAGGCCGACGAGGCGCGGACAGTGGCGGGTGGACGTTCGTCCCCGGTTACAGCTGCGGGACAGCGCCGGTCTTGCACCGGACTTCCCTCACGTTGGGTGGGCGCAGGCTAGAAGTTGCGCGGCAGCGTTCAAGCGCGGGGCTTGTGCAGAGGACCGGTGACGCCGAAAAGCCTGCGTCATGACGAGCGAGATTCTCCGCCAGATCGAAGAGCGCGCTCGCGGCGCTGGCTTCGACCTGATCGGGCTCGTCGACACGGCGCGGTTTGACGCGGGCCAACCGACCGAACTGCGCTGTGCGCGCGAACTTCCCGGCTGCGGCACCGCGATCGTGCTGGCCTGCGGAAGCCCCGGGAATCCGCAGTGGAACGCGCCCCGAGAGCTCGCGGCGACGATCTCGCAAGCGGGCCACCGCGCCCGGGTCGCAGAGCCGATGCAAAGTCGCCTCCGATTTGCCGCGCTCGCGGAAGCCGCCGGTCTCGGCACCGTGTCGCCGGTGATCCATCGGCTGCTGCACCCCCAGTTCGGGCCGCGCGTCATGGTGGGGGCCGTCGTCCTGGTCGAAGGC
>CAIYFF010000607.1 GCA_903925435.1 uncultured Planctomycetota bacterium
CTTGCGCGCGATCCAGCCGCAATCGCCGCCGCGCATCTTGGTGCCCGGGTCCTCGCTCTCGATGCGCGCGACGTTCGCGAACGGCTCGGTCTCGAGTCGCTTCTTCGCGGCCACCAGTTGCTCCTCAGCCTTGGCAAAGTCCTTCGTCACGATCGCGTTCGGTTCGTCGAGCGCGCGCACGAAGAGGATCGCGAGGTTGCGCCTCGGCCCAAAGCGCATGAGCTCCTGTTCACGGTCGCTCGAGAGTCGGGCAAGCAACTGCTGGCGCGGGTGCAGCTTGGCGATGAGCTTCTTCTGCAGCGTTTGCGCGCGGAACACGCGCGACTGCGCGAGCCATTCCGGCGTGAGGCCTTGCGCTCGCAGCAGCTGCTCGAACGTCAAGCCGCCGTAACGCGGGTCCTTGTCCGCCATCGTGCGGCGAAGCTCGAGTTCGCGCTGCAGGTCTTCGGGCGTCGCCTCGACGCCGTTCTCGCGCGCGGCTTGTTCGATGCCGTCGAGCGCCACGACCTGGCGCACGAACTTGTCGAGCTCGTCGCGGTCGCTGCTGCGCAGCAGCAGCATGCCGAGGGCGATGAGGGGGATTCCGTCTTCGCCAATCTTCGCGGCGGTGCCGAGCGGCAACTGATCCGGGTCGTCGACGATCTTCTCGCGCTCGCGGGCTTCCTTGATCCACAGCTCCAGCATCGCGGGGCTGACTTCCTCGTCGGCTCCGAGCGTCAGCTCGCGGCGGACGATTTGTTCGTGCGCGAGGTCGATCGCGAGGTAGTCGAGCAGCACCTGCTCGCCCGTGTTCACGAAGCTCGGCTCCTTTTCGAGGTCGCGGCCCGCTGCCTTCAACTGCGCCTTCAACTCACTCCAGCGCTGCTGCACCGTTTCTGGGCTCGGCCAGACGCCGACCTTCTTCGCCGCGCGCCGCACGAGTTCGGACTTCACGAGTTGCGTGCACGCAGCGCGGCCGTCGTCCTTGCGCCGCAGGTGGAACGCCATCTCCAACGCGACGTCGCCGCGCGTGACGATGCGTTCGCCCTTCGTGCTGGTGTAGCGCGCGAGCGGCGCCGACACGTCGGCCGCGTCGACTGCAACCGGGGTCGCCTGCGCGGCGGCGATGCGGACCGCAAGGAGCGCGGTGGCGAGGGGGAGGAAGCTCCGTGCGTGGATGGGGCCCGTCGGCATGGGCGAGGACGATGCCACGGCGTTGCCCGCCCGGCAAACATCGCGCATCGCGTCCGAATGCGGCGCGTGTCGCGGTCGCTGGTCGGCGCGCGTGACCCCGGGAGAGCCGGAGTCCGCGCACCACGACGATGCGCACGCAAGACGCGGCGCGGCCCGTGGGCCGCGCGTCTGCGTCAGGCTGGCTGCAGCGAGGCCGCTGCGGTGGCGTTCGAGCTGAACGCGAAGTCGCCGTTCTTGACCCGGACGTTGATCGTCGAGCCGGTGCCGAGGTCGTTGTCGAGGATCAGTTCCGTGATCGGGTCCTCGATGCGGCGCTTCAGTAGGCGCTTCAGTTCGCGCGCGCCGTATTCCTCGGAGAAGCCGAGCTTCGCGAGCTGGACGCGCACGCCAGGCGAGAACGTGATGCCGATGCCGCGCTTCTTCAGCAGGTCCGAGACCTCGCGGAGCAGGTTGCCCGCGATGCGCTCGCAGACCTTCACGTCCAGCGGGTTGAACATCACGATCTCGTCGATGCGGTTGATGAACTCCGGGCGGAAGAAGTCGCGAAGCGCTTCTTGCGTCACCGAGCGGAGGTCGACGTCGTTGATGCTCTGGCGCTTGCTCGCCGCCGAGAATCCCATTCGCGTGCGGATCGAGTCGATCTTCTCGATGCCCAGGTTGCTGGTCATCAGGATGAGCGCCTGGTGGAACGCGACGGTCTGACCCTTGCTGTCGGTGATGATGCCCTCGTCGAGCAACTGCAGCAGCAGGTTGTGGACCTTGTAGTGCGCCTTCTCGACTTCGTCGAAGAGGACGACGCAGTTCGGCCGCTTCTTGACCGCCTCGGTCAACATGCCGCCTTCGTTGTGCCCGATGTATCCGGGTGGCGCGCCGATCAGCTTCGCGTATTCGTGCGGCAGCGCATACTCGCTGCAGTCGATGCGGATCATCGCGTTGGGGTCGTCGAACAGGTTGCGGGCGAGCGCCTTCGCCAGTTCGGTCTTGCCCGTTCCCGTGCGGCCGACCAGCAAGAACGTGCCGATCGGGCTGCTCGGGCGCTTCAGGCCGACGGCGGCCTTCTTGACCGCGCGCGTCAGCGAGTTGATCGCCTCGTCCTGCCCGATGATCTGCGCCTTGAGCGAGCGCTCCAGGCTGTTCACGCGGCGGAACAGTTGTTGGCGCGCGGCGTCGCTGCCGGGACGCGCTTCGAACGGGTCGTTCGCCTGCGCCTTCTCGGCGCTCGCGCCGCCGGGCGAAGGGATGCTCACCTGGTGGATCTCCAGCGACGGATTCACGTCGATGCAGATCTGGTAGAGCAGCTCCTCGATGATCTCGAGATCGTAGTCCTCGTCCATGCGGCCGACCGCGGACAGGATCTCGTTCTCGAAGGTCGGAACGCAGCTGCGCACCACGCGATCGCGGTAGCTAGCCTTGTTGGTGACCGAAGTAGAGTGCAGTTCGGCGAGGAGGTCCTCGGAACAGCAACGAACCTTGATGAACTCGTCGATCAAATCGAAGTACTTGATGACGAAGCTCGCGTCTGGATGCTTCACGTTTCTGCTCCCTACAAGGCGACTGGGCCATCATCGGAGCGAAAGGCCCTCGGACTTGACGGAAGACCAGGGTCGTTTTCACCGGATTCTTCCCATGCGAGCGCGCGCGCCGCGATGAACCAGGACCTCAAGTTGCTCGCGTTGCTCGTGCACAAAGGCCTCTGCGACGAGGCCAGCGCGCGCGCTGCGTTGCAGTCTGGATCGCCGGGCCAGTGGCTCGTGCAGCATGGTCGCTGCACCGAGTCGCAGTGGGCCGAGTGGTCGCGCACCGATGGCGGCGCCCGTCCCACGCTCGCGCGTTACGAGTTGGGCGAGATGCTCGGCGAAGGCGCCACGGCGCGCGTGTTCCGCGCGACGGACAAGACCGACAAGCGCCGCGTCGCGCTGAAGGTGCTTCGCCCTGAGTTGGGCAAGGACAAGGGCAAGGTCGAGACGTTCGTGCGCGAAGCGAAGCTGCTGCTCGACCTCTCGCATCCGCACGTCGTGAAGGGCCTCCGCGTCGCGCGCGAGGGCGACACGTTCTACTTTGCGATGGAGGAGCTGCCTGGGCAGTGTCTGGCCGATGCGCTGCGCGATCGCGGCCGCCTCGACGAGGAGACTGCGCTCGCGATCACCGCCGACGTGGCGGACGCGCTGGCTGGGCTGCATGCGCGCGGGCTCGTGCATCGCGACGTGAAGCCGGGCAACGTGATCTGGTCGCAGGAGCGCGGCGCGGTGCTGATCGACCTCGGCTTTGCCACCGACGGCGGCGCGGCCCAAGCCACCGACACGACTGCGGGCACCGTGCACTACATCGCGCCCGAGCAAGCGCGCGGCAGCGAAGGGCTCGACGTGCGCGCCGACATCTATGCGCTCGGCGCAACGCTCTACCATCTCGTCACGGGCTCGCTGCCGTTCGATGGAGGGTCGAGCGAGGACGTGCTCCGCAAGCAGGTTCTGGAGTCGCTGTCCGGCGAGCGCATCCGCGCGCTGCAACTGTCGCCGCAAGTGCACTACTTCATCGAGAAGATGATGGCGAAGGAGCGCGAGATCCGGTTCCAGGACCCTGGGCAACTGGCGCGCGATGTGCGCGCATGGCTCGACGCGAAGCGGGCGCAGCGCGAATTGGAGCAAGCCGACGACGAAGCGTCGCGGCGCCCTGGCTTTCGCCGCCGTCGTCGGAGTTGAGCATGCGGCGCGAAGAGGGCTTTCCGTTCTCGTTCTCGTGCAAGCGCTCGGGCAACTGCTGCGCGATCCCGGGTGGATTCGTCCGCGTCACGAGCGACGAAGCGGCTGCGATCGCGCGACTGCTCGGACTCGAGCTCGCTGCGTTCTATGCGCGCTATGTGCAGCCCGACGGCGTCACGTTGAAGGACGGCTTCGGCAATCGCTGCGTGTTCTTGAACGATGGCCAGCAAGCCTCGTGCTCGATCTATGAGGCGCGTCCGCAGAAGTGCAGGCAGTGGCCGTTCTGGCCGGAGTTGCGCACGGATGAGGCCCTGCGCCAATTGGTGCTGCGCACGTGCCCCGGCATCGAGCCCGACGAGCGCTGAGCGCGCTTCAGCGCTCGACCTTGCGCCAACGCCTGCGATCGAGGTCGACCGAACGCTCGCTGAGATCACTGGCGCACTCGACGTCCGCGGCGAGGCCTCGTCGCGACTGGTGCACGCGGCGCACGCAGCACAGCCCGAGTCCTTGCACTTCGATCCAGTCGCCGCGCTGCACCGGCAGGTCGTCGACGCTGTCGCTTGCGACCGGCGCGATGCGCGCGCGCGATTGCGGCAGTCGCTCCGTCATCCACGCGTCGGCGTCGGCGCACAGGTCGCACGAGCCGCACGGCGTCGGAACTTGGAAGCCGAAGTGGGCGTGGATCGACTGCTTTCGGCACGCGCTCGCAGTCGCATAACGGACCATCGCGAGCAGGCCTTGCAGGTCGTTGCGCCGCTTGTCGTCGGGCAGCCAGTCGCGCGCTTCTTCGATCTCTGGCATCCGCACGAACGCGAGGTCCTTGCCGAGGTCGCCGGTGACGCAGCCTGCGGTGCGCAGCAACCGAAGGCACGTGTCGATGCGGCCGTCGCGGCGGTTCTTGCCGAAGAACACGCCGACGAGGTCGTCGCGGTCGAGAGCATGGATGCGATCGCCGAGGCCTTCGAGATGCGCTGCGACTTGGAGCAGCAACTCGCTCGACGGATTGGCCCACTCCACGAAGTTGCGCTGGATCTGCAGGTCCTCTTCGCGCCACAGCAGTTCGCAGTAGGAGGCAAGGCCGTCGCGGCCTGCGCGTCCGATCTCCTGGTAGTACGC
>CAIYFF010000608.1 GCA_903925435.1 uncultured Planctomycetota bacterium
GTCACAGCATGCGCCGTCGGCGTCGTCGTTCGTCTCGATGCGCCGTTCGCGCATGTCGACGCGATGGTGCGGCAGGCCGTCGTCACCGGAGACGAACCAGTGCATGTCGTCTTCGTTCGTCTCGATCTCGGTCTTGCGCCACACCTGCGGCGCGGGCTCGCCCATGACGATGACGCGTTCGACGGGCTTGCCTTCGACCTTCTGCGTGCTCACGAACATCGGCGAACGTGCGGCGGGCTCCTGGCCTGGCGTCGCCTTGTTTGTGCGGTGCGCTTCGCTGACGTCGTCGAGCATCACGACGAGGGGCTCGTCCTCGCGGTCGTTGCGCGCCGGTTGCTGGCCTTCGATGGGGCCGTCGATGCGCTGGGCGAGCATGGGCGGCGCCTTGGCAGCGCGCTTCTGAGCCGGAGGCTTCGTGGTCTGCCCCTTCGCGTCCGCATCAGTGGAGTCGGACAGCGCGATCTCGAGCTGCTTGAAGCCGCGCTTGTCCTGCGGCTCGCGCGCTTCGGCCTTCGCCTTCTCGATCTCCTTCTTCGCGTTCTCCTTCACGCGCGCGATCTCCGTTGCGACGCGCTTCTCGATGCGTTCGATGCGGGTCTTCACTTCTTGCTCGCGGCGCTCCTGCTCTGCGCGCTCGCTGTCGCGGCGCTGCTTGGCTTCGGCGACCGCAGCCTTCTCGGCCGCAGCGCCTTCGTCAGCCGCGGCATTGGCTCGCGCCTTGAGCTTCTCGACCAGCGCGTTGAGTTCCTTCTGCTGCTTCTTCAGTGCCTGGAGTTCTTGCTCCAGCTGCTCCTTGTGCGCACGCAGCGCAGGGTCCTGTTGTGCGGGATCCTGCGGGGCATTCGTCGTGGCGAGCTCATTCGACTGGCTCGGTTGGACGTGACCTTGCGCCGAGGTCGACGCACAAGAAAACAAAGAGGCGCCGGCGATGGCGAGCGCAGCGAGTGAGGGGCGGATCATGAGCGAAGGTCCTGTGGAGGTGCGGGCCTATGGCGGCTTGCTACGGCCGACGGCGCCGCCCGAACGAACGAGATCGGCGATTCTCTCCAGAACCTTGCGAATCGAAAGCCGCAGATTCGATCACGACGTCGAACCGCGGCCGTTCGCCGTGGCGCAGTGCGCCGGACTCAGCCGATCCAATCGAACGAAATCGACGCGTCGATGTCCGGGTGCAGGCTCTTGTGCACGGGGCAACTGTGGGCCGCGTTCTCGAGCAGCTTCTTCTGTTGCTCCGTGAACGCGCCTGGAATGCGCAACACGACGGGCAGGCGGCCAATACGGCGCGGCGTCTGCTGCATGTGCTTTTCGACGTCTGCCGTGGCGCCTTCGAAGGCCAAGCCGTGGCGCTTCGCGACGATCGCCATCGTGGTGAGGATGCAGGTCGCGAGCGCTGTGGCGACGAGATCGGTCGGCGAGAAGAAGCGGCCGAGTCCTTCGTTGTCTTTCGGCGCGTCGGTGACGAGCTGCGACTGGGAAGGGCCGTGGGTGGCGCGGCAGGAGAGGCCGCCTTCGTAACGAGATTGAATCGAGACCATGGCGATCGATGTGGGGGCAACGCAGCGTAGCTGAGGCCGAGCGAACGTCGACCCGGCAATTCGGGGCGATCGCTGCGTCGCGAAGAAGCGCTCAGGCCGACAACGTCTCGTAGGCGCGCTGGATCGCCTTGAAGCGCTCCGCAGCTTCTTGCTGCGCAACGGGACCGAGGCGTTGGTGCGCATCGGGATGGAACTTGCGCACGAGTTCGCGGTGGCGCTGTCGGATCTGCTCCTTGCTCGCGTCGGCAGGCAAGCCGAGTGTCTCGAGCGCGCGCTCGCGCTCTGTGCCCACGCCGCGCGCGTGGCGATCGTTGTTGCCGTTCCCGTTGCTCCGCGCATTGTCCGATGCGCGTTGGCGGGCGTTGCCGTTCGCGCCAGCCTTTTGTTCGCCGCGTGCTTTGCGCGAGGACATCTGCGCATAGTCGAACAAGAACTGCGCGTAGCGCGGCGAGAGGCCGAACGCCTGCGCCACGTTCTGCAAGGCGCGGAACTCAGCTTGGTGCAGCGCACCATCGGAGAACGCGACGAGGCAGCACCACGAATAGAGCGTCGAGCATTCGCTCGCGCCAAAACGCATCGCGAGCGCTTCTGCGAGCGGCCCCAGATTGCGCGGCGGCCTGGCCGTCGCGGACCACTTGTCGATGTCGGCGCGGATCTGCGGCGACGCAAAGCGCGTGAGCAAGAACTGCCGCACGAGTTCACGTTCGCGCGGCCCCGATTCGCCATCGGCTTCGGCGATGCCGAGCAGCAGCAAGAACACTTGTTGCTCTGGGCTCGCGCGCACGAACGCTGCGTGTTCTGCGCGTTCCCACAGCGAGCCGAGCTTCTGATCGACGGACAGGCTGCGCACGAGCGGCGCGACCGACGTCGCTGCGGTGACGAATGCGAGCACGCCGAGGATGCCGTCGATCGCGCGGAACGAACCCGATCCCGCGAGATCGCGCAGCAATCCCGAGGGAGCTTCTGCGCCGCAAGCGAGCAACAGCGCCACTGCGCCGCCGAAGCGAATGCCCCAATACGCGGTGGGCGTCAGCATGAAGCCGCCGTCACGATGCTGCGTTTGCTGCGAAGAACGCGGCGCATTCGCGTCCGACGATCTCTGCGCTCAACGCGCTTGGCCGCAGTTCCCGAGTGATCGCGCCATACGCCTGCTGCGAAGGCACGCCGAAGTAGAGCTCCGGGATCGGCTCCGTCGGCGCATCGACGCACCAACGCGCGCCATCGCGCGGCTTCTCGAGTGCATCGAGGCGCGCGCACAACGGGCGAAGGTCGCGGCGCAGCGGCGCGTGGAACGTGAGCAGTTCGAACCAACTCTCGGTGCGGTCGTGGTAGCGATGCAGAGGCCCTTCTGCGGTTTCGATCGTGTGCAACACGCGCCATGCGCCAGCGAGCGTATTGAGCGTCATGCGCGCGATGGGCGACCGAGTCGTCACATGCGTGAAGCCGAGATGCAGGTGCAGCGTTCGCTGCAACGCGCCGCGGCGGCACGTGTCGATCTCGCTCGTGATGCGCGCACGCTCGTCAAGAAACAGCGGAGCAAACTCCTTGGGAACGGCGAGCACGTCGCGCGCGTGTGCGAGCAACCAGCGGTAGCGCGCGAGCGACTTCTCGGCGCCGGACAGCGAGCGGAACAGAGACGCGATCGGCGACGCGGCGTCCGCAAGGCGCGCGATCATGCGGTCGATCGCGAATGCGCGCGGGGACACCCACGCGCCGAAGTCGCCGGTCGCGGCGGCGGCGAGCAGCAGTTCTTCGTGGGCGAGAGCGACCTCAGGCTGCAGCACGGCGAGCAACGAGCCGAATCCATCGGTGTCGTAGTGGTCGTTGAGGACGACCTCCGCGCCAGAGAGGAACTCGCGCTGCTCCTCGGCGGAGGCGCGCGCGTAGGACAGGCAGATCGAGGTGCTGAGGTCCTGCTTCCACTTCGCGGGCGTGCGGTTGCCCGGCCAGTGGCTCAGGTTGGGGCCGCTCGGCGTCATCCCGTCGACCGACAGGTGCAGGTCCGGCGTCGAGGCCGCGCCGAAGAACCCGAGTTCGAGCCGCGGTCGGGAAGATGGGTCGAAGTGAGGCATTGTGGGTGGCTGGCGACCGTCCTACCTGATTGCGCGGCAGCTGCTGCGGACGCCCTTGCGAGACGGCGCCCGCTTCACGAGGCGGCTGTCGGACACGAGAGAGCAAAGAGTGGCTGCCGGCCGTCGGGGCGACCTGACGGCCGGCTTTTTTATCGGGCCGCCGAGGGGGCGCCAGCACCGGCCCGAGGGTGGCCGCGGCAGGTGGGTTGGCGAGCGGGCGTTCTCCACCCTTGCAAAGCATTCGGCGAAGGCTAGAGTCCGCGGCCCTCCATCACGGAGGAACCCCCGGCGTGGGGGCGTAGCTCAATTGGTTAGAGTACCGGACTGTCGATCCGGTGGTTGCGGGTTCGACCCCCGTCGCCCTCGCCACACAAGCCCGACGGCAACCTGATTGCCGCCGGGCTTTGTTCTTTTATGGGGCTGCGTCCGAGGGCGAGGACGCGCGGGTGCGCCGCGAGAAGTCGTGCGGCGGCAAGGGCTTGCGGCGCCTCTGCGAGCGGTGGGGGCGTTCGCCCTCCCGCGGTCAGCGAGGCATTCCTGCGAGCAGGCGCGCCACGTCCATCGCGGAGACAACTCCGATCAGTCTTCCGTTCTCGGTCACGAACACCCGGTGCACGTCGCCGTCGACCAGCGTGCGGCAAACGGTGCGTAGCGAGGCGTTGGGAGAGACGGCGATCACGCGGTCGGACATCCACTCAGACACCAGGGTCTGGCCGAGCAACTCGGGGCTGTAGTCCTCCTTGTTCTCGATCTTCTCCTCCTCTTCGAACTCGTCCGCCTCGACGCTGGTCGTGACGACGCGAACGGACTCGCCGGGGCGCGTTCTGACCCGGTCCTGGTCGGTGTGTTCGGGCTGCGCGATGTCGGTCAACGTCAGCGCGCCAATCAGGCGGCCGTCGTTGCCCATCACGGGCGCACCCGTGATGCCCGCATCGCTGAGCGCCGCGAGCGCGGCCTCGATCGTGTCGTCGGGCGACAGGGTGACCAACTCGGTGCGCATGAGGTCGCGCGCGGTGGCGCGAGAAAGCGTCGTCATGGCGTCAAGCCTCGATGGTGAGGAGGTTGTCGACTTCGGCAACGCCGGGCGCGGCCCATGCTGCGTCCTGCACGATGTCGCGTTCGGCCCAAGAGTGGACCTTGCCGCGCAGCACGACGCGGCTCCCTTCGACGTCGGCGTGGATGCCTTCGGCTTCGACCCGCGCGTAGCGATGCAGCGCGGCGTGGAGCTTGCGGCGAAGGTCGATCGGCGCGATCGACGGCGAGACGCGGAGTCGATTGACGACGGACTTCACGCCGGTCAGTTGTTCGACCGTGTTCTCTGCGGCGGTGCGTTGGTAGCCGTAGCCGACTTCGCCTTCGAGCGTGATGCAGCCGTTGGACACGGACACCTGCACGCGATTGTGCGGCACCATCACGTTCCACTGCATCGCTTGCACGGCGGCGCTGGCGATGTCGGCGTCGTCGCGCGCCGCCAGCCGGTCGAGGTCGACGACGAGTTCGTTGGCGATCGCCGAAACACCGCGCACGCGCTTGGCCGCGCGCTCCGCGATGCTGCGTTCGACGAGATTGCGAACGTGGCCGGTGAGCACGGCGACGCCCTTTTCGATCGAGATGCCGATGCGGGAACTGTCGAGGCTCGGCTCCCACTGCAGTTCGTCGAGGATGTCCTTCTGGAGAGTGTTCTGTGTGGTCTTCATGGCGATGTCGCGTGGTGTAGTGCCGGTCGGTCGCAGCGCGCGGCGTTGTGCCTTTGCGCTGCTGTCGATCGCGCATGGGACGAAGGTGTGGCAGCCACGAGTCCGCAGTGCCGCATAGCAGCAACGCGAAGACGGCCCATGGACCGCGCCGGATGCGCAGACATCGCGCATGGATCGGGCGGAATCGCGACTGCGTTGTGGTTCCTGTGCGTACGTGGTTCTCGGCTGCGCGCGGCCTAGAGCGACCTCATCCCAGCGTCGGTTGATCCGACGCGCGCAATGAGTCGAACATGCGGAAGCTCCCCTCAAACCGGATTTCGAGCCAGAAGGCCCGGCGTGTCGATGCCGGTGGCCTCGACGCCTATGCAGATCTGCACAAGCCAAGCGGTGTCGTGGTTTGCAAGACGTGCCGCGCAGTGCATGAGCGCGGCAAGTGGCGCTGGTCCGATGCGCCCGATGGCGCAGAGTCTGCGCTATGTCCTGCGTGCCATCGCATCGAGGACCGAGCGCCTGCGCACGTGATTCGTCTCGACGACGTTCCTGAAGAACAGCGCACAGAGCTGGTTGCGATGATCCATCACACGGCAGACGAAGAAGCGCGACAACACCCGATCGAGCGCTTGATGTGGGTCACGGACACCAAGTCGCGCATCGAAGTGGCGCTGACCGGCGTGCATCTCGCGAGGCGGTTGCGCGCTGCAATCACGCGCAGTTGGCGGCAACGCTTTGTGTCGAAGCTCGGCGTCGACACGACCGTGATGCGCTGGAAGGACGCGGAGGCTGCGAGCTGAGTGCTTGGTCGCGCTCTCTCGGTGCTCCATGCATCGTCCGCGGCCGCGACACTCAGGGCAGTGCGTGGTTCAGCGCATCAATCCGTCGTCGTCCGCGTTCTCGTGGGATTGCTCTTGGCTCAGCGCCTCTTGAGGCGGAATCACCTCGTGCAGCTTCACGTTGCCGCGCATGCGTGCGACGCAGTCTTGCAGTTGTCGGCGCACCTCGTCGAAGGTGTCGTGCACGATCAACTCAGGCTTCTCGATGCCACGCGATTGCGTCTTCACGCGGTCCACGATGATCTCGTGGCCCGGCAACGTGAGGCGAACGCGCAGGTCGAAGGGTCGTGCGCTGCGTTGGTGGCGATGCGGCAGGCTCGCAGTTACGTGGCAACTCGTGATGCGGTTGAACCAGTGCTCGAGCTTCTCGGCCTCGGCCCAGCAGGCGGCGCGGATGGGTTCGCTGACAGGGATGCCGTGGAACGACACGGTGAGCGGCACTTGCATGTAGGGCTCGTAGGCTGCGGAACGACCGCAGCCACGGCGCACTAGGGAGTAGAAGCAGGCCAGCAAATGCGGCCATTCGCGACGGCCTGTGGCTGCGTCGCGAGCGGCATGCGGCGTCAGCTACGCCGCTTCTTCTTGCCCTTCTTGCCGGGCAGCGCCGCTTCGGCTGTCGCGGCGGCGACCTGCTTCTGCGCGAGCTCCAGCAGCGTCAGTTGGCTGCGCATGGCGACTTCGTTGGCGCCGCGCACGATGCGCTCGCTGCGGCCGTCCGCGAGGATCCGGTGCGACTTCACGTTGTCCTGCAGCGATAGGCCGAGAACTTCGTCCATCAGGCGCTTCTTGATCTGCGGGTCGTTGACCTGCACCGCGACTTCGACGCGGCGGTCGAGGTTGCGGACCATCCAGTCGGCCGAGGACAAGAACACGAGCGGCGTGCCTGCGTTCTCGAAGCAGTAGATGCGGCTGTGTTCGAGGAAGCGATCGATGATTGCCGTGACCGAGATGTTGTCGCTCAGTCCGGGCACGCCAGGGCGAAGGATGCACACGCTGCGGACGCAGAGCCGCACTTCGACGCCGGCGCGCGACGCTTCGTAGAGCGCGAGCACGACCTGCGGGTCCGCCAGGTTGTTCAGCTTGGCGCGAATGCCAGCGGGCTTGCCCGCCTTCTTGTTGTCGATCTCCTTCTGGATCAACGCCAAGACGCGATCGCGCATCGTGAACGGCGCTACGAGCAAGTGCTCCATCGGGGGCACGCGCGCGTAGCCGGTGATCATGTTGAACGTCTCGGCGACTTCTTCGCCGACGTCCACGCGCGCGGTGAGCATGCCCACGTCGGTGTAGAGGCGAGCGGTCGTCGGGTTGTAGTTGCCGGTGCCGATGTGGCAGTAGCGCTTGATGCCATCGTCCTCGCGGCGCACGACGAGCGTCGTCTTCGCGTGCGTCTTCATTCCGACGATGCCGTACACGACGTGCACGCCCGCCTTCTCCATGCGCCGCGCCCACTGGATGTTGGCCTCTTCGTCGAAGCGCGCCTTCAGCTCGACGACGACGGTGATCTGCTTGCGCTGCTGCGCAGCCTCGATCAACGCGTCCATCATCGGGCTCTTGTTGCCGGCTCGATAGACCGTCTGCTTGATCGCCAGCACCTTGGGGTCGCGCGCGGCGAACACGACGAAGTCCTCGACGGTCGAGAACGACTCGTA
>CAIYFF010000609.1 GCA_903925435.1 uncultured Planctomycetota bacterium
CGCGGTGTATTGCGGCTGCTGCACCCGCATGAACATCGCTTCGGGATCCGGGTTGTCCTCGCGCGCGAGCTGCATCTTGGCGAACTGCAGCCGATCTGCGGGCACGCTGCCGAACGTGATCTTGTGCGTCGCGCGCGAGTAGGTGCAGGCCTCGAAGTACGTCGCGAGCGCCTCGGTGAGCCACGTCGGCAGCGTGGCGCCCGGCATCAACCCGCCGAAGAACTGGTGCGCGCCTTCGTGGAACGCCGTCTTGTAGAACTGCCCCGCCTCCGCGTCCTCATAGAGCATGTGGAGGTCGCAGAAGTTGACGATGTAGCCCGGGTTGCCGCGCGGACGCTGCGTCTTTTCGTGGTAGTCGAGGAAGCCGTTGTAGATGCGAACCGACTTGAAGTTGGTGCCCTTGCCCTCGAGCCCAAAGCGCTCGCGGAACGTCTCGACGTAGGTCTCATAGAGCGCATCGAGGAACGGCTTGATCTCCAACTCCACGATGTGCCGCGGCACGTTGGTGCGCAGCTGGTAGTGCTTGGTCTTGCCGCTGTAGCCGCTGGTCGACTCGCCGTCTTTGCCGTCCTCACGCTCCCAGCCGCGCAGCTTGGACTGCATCTTGGCGGGCAAGAGCCGCGTGCCGTAGGGCACATAGCCCGCCTTGGCCGCTTCCTCGGGCGAACCCCACCGGCCGTCGAAGAACACCTGCCCCGGGTGCTCGAAGTTCTGCCCCACGGCGTGGGTGGACAACGAACTGAGCGCGAGCAGTAGCTGCGCTCCCAACACGACTGCGGTCCCTGGACTCGTCTTCACGCGCACTCGGAATGCGCGAGCCGGCTGGTTGTGACGACTGCTTCAAGAAAATCAGCTCGGGGCCAAACTGCTCCCATCGGCGCAGGTCGTCACAGCGCCGCGCACGCAGATCTTGGGCGATTGGACGAGCCGCTTCCTGGTGTTGACGCATCGCCGAGCAAGGCCTCACGAGCTCGGGCGATTGTGGAGGAGGTCATGAGAACGTCTCGGCGAAGTTCGCCCATGGAGTCCCGCGCTCACGCATCTACGCTCCGCCGCGATGTCCGCATCGAGAAGCGCCCGTTCAGGATTCAATAAGGCCCTCATCACGATCGGCGGCGTCCTAGCCGGCGCCGTTGTCGGCGCGATGGCCAACATGGGCGTGATCGCAGGTTCGGCAGCGCTCGTGCCGCCGCCTGTTGGCGTCGACATGAACAACCCAGAGAGCATCAACGCGCACATCGGCTACTTCTCGACAGCGCAGCTGCTGTGCCCGTTCTTCGCGCATGCGATCGGCACGCTGCTCGGCGCCTACCTCGCGGCGGTCATCGCGCGCCGCGTCGGCCGCGAACTGTTCGCCGCGGCGATCGTGGGCGTCCTATTCCTGCTCGGCGGCATCATGGCAGTCAGCATGATCCCCAACGCGCCGCTGTGGTTTGACGTGCTCGACCTCGGCTTTGCCTACATGCCGATGGCCGTCCTCGGGCTCAGGCTCGCACGCAAGAACCGCTAGCGATCGCGCGTCACCGCGACCGCCGCGCCATCGCGACCGCGGCCAACACCGCTTGCAGCGCGACCGCAGCCTGACCGGGTGGCCAATCGAACTCTTCGCGTTGCGCGATCCACAGCGCGATTGCGACGGTCGCCACCGAAACAATCGGCGCGAGCAGCAGCGTCATGCGCAGCGACCGCGCCCATTGCCGCGCGACGAGCACCGGCAGCACGGTGCACGAGAACGCGAACAGCAGTCCCGTCACGTGGATCGCGAACGACAGGCACACGCCGATCCAGACGCCGCACAACGCGCGGTAGAGATGCACGCGGAGCCCGAGCACCTGCGCCATCGCTTCGTCGCTTGCGACGAGCAACATGCGGCGACCGCGCCACGCGCCCATCGCCAGCGTCGCGCACAAGAGCCCGAACGCGAACAGCAAGTCCGTCTCGCTCGCGCCGAGCAAACTCGACAACTGCAGCCGCTGCACCTCTTGCAGACCGTGTGGCGCATCCGCGAGCAACAGCATCGACGCGCTGCCGCCAAACAAGAACAGCACCGCCGCCCACGACTCGAGCCCACCCGACGAGGCGCGTGCCTTCTGCATCGCGAACATGCCCGCGAGCACGCCGCCGCACGCGCCGAGCGCGAGCAGTTCGATGCCGCAGCCGCCGTGGCCTTCGTGCACGTGCCCGACTCCGAGCGCCATGCCGACGGCAAAGCCGAGCGCCGCGCTCTGCGCAACCGCTGCCGCGGTGAACAACCGCTGCCGCAACACCAACACGACGCCGAGCCACGGCAACAGCAACGCCATGAACAACGCCGTGCCGTAGGCCGCGCCGAACAGACCGAAGTGCTCTGCGATCCAATCGCTCATCGCAGTCCTCCTGCGCGCGAGCCCGCGCCGCCGTCGACGGAGGCACCTTCGCGCAGCACGAGCCGATCGCCCGTGATGCGCGCGGTGTGCGTCGCGAAGCGTTCCGCGAGCCACAGGTCGTGCGATGCGTGCACGATGCACATGCCGGTCTCGCTGCGCAGCACGTCGAGGTCGACGGCGAGCTGCTCCGCAGTCTCGGGATCGAGGTTGGCGGTCGGCTCGTCGAGCACGAGCAACTGGCGTCGCCGCGCAAGCGCGCGTGCGACGAGCGCACGGCGGCGCTGGCCCAGCGACATCTCGTCGATGCGGCGATTCGCGTTGCCTTGCATCGACATCTGCGCGAGTGCCTCGTCGGCGCGCGCATTCGCCTCGCGCCTGCCGATCGGCAGGTCGCACAGCCCGAGCGCCACGAACTCGCGCGCGGTGATCGGCAACGTCAA
>CAIYFF010000610.1 GCA_903925435.1 uncultured Planctomycetota bacterium
GTGGGTGACGGTCGACAACCAGTCCGGGGTGACGTTCCGCGACGCTGCGATCAAGCTGATGGCTGGCGACGTGAACAAGCTGCAACAAGGGCAGGTTGCGTTCGGCCGGGATGAGTTCTACCTCGGCCTGGTTCGCAAGACGGAGGCGCCGCAGGTCACGGAGAAGGCGTTCGACGAGTTCCACCTCTACTCGCTGCCGTTGCCGACGACGCTGCGCAACCGCGAGCAGAAGCAGGTCGAGTTCGTGCGCGCGTCCGGCGTGAAGGCCGCGACGCTCTACGTCTACGACGGCGCTGCTACGCCAAACGTGCAGGGTTGGACCGCCGAGATGATCCGCAGCCAGCCGGACTACGGCACGCAGTCGAACGGCAAGGTCTGGGTCATGCGCGAGTTCGTGAACACGAAGGAGAACGGGCTCGGAATCCCGTTGCCCAAGGGCAAGACGCGCTTCTATCGCCGCGACGATGCCGATGGGCGCATCGAGTTCACTGGTGAGAACCGCATCGACCACACTGCAAAGGACGAGCGCTTGCGCATCTATACCGGCGATGCGTTTGACATCATCGGCGAGCGTAAGCGGGTCGACTATCAGCACGACGACAGCCGCAAGCAGATGGAAGAGGCGTTCGAGATCCGCGTGCGCAATCGGAAGGAGAGCGGGGCCGTTGAGGTCCGCATCGTCGAGCATCTCTATCGCTGGTCCAACTCGTCGATCGTGCAGAAGTCGCACGACTACGTGAAGGCCGATGCGCAGACGGTCGAGTTCCGGTTGCCGGTCCCAGCGGGCGGTGAGCAGGTTGTGACCTATCGCGTGCGCTACACGTGGTAGCGGACGGTGCGCAGAGGCGGCGTTGAGTGCGTTCGCGGCAAGCGGTTCCTGCGGGGCGCTTTGCGTTCCGCATCGGGATTGCAACTCACATGTGCGCATGAATGCGTGAAGGCGAAATCGGTGCGATTCGCATGCGAAGGCAGTGACGAGGAAGGATGTGTCTCTGCATTGCGCCAGCTGCGACGGCTGCCCGTCGGATCCCAACTTCCTGCAACGTCTCTGGCCTACGGGCCAGCGTCGCTCCCCAACAGGCCGTCGCTCTGTGGGGCGGGTCGAGCCTCCAGCATGTTGGCTCGGCGAGTGTTCGTTGCGATCAGGAGACTGGAGCGCACGCACCCTCGCTGCCTATGGTGAGGAGGTGACTCCTTCCTCCGTGACCTGCTGCTCCGCGACGTGACCAACGACGTGGATCAGGACGAGCTCAAAGAGACGCTCGCCGAGGTGCGCCGCATCGCGGTGCAGAGCACGCGCCTTGCCAAGGGCGTGATGGCCGGCGGCTACGCGTCGGTGTTCCGCGGCGCGGGGCTCGAGTTCGACGAGGTGCGCGAGTTTGTCGAAGGCGACGACCCGCGGCTCATCGACTGGAAGGTCACGGCGCGCGCAGGCCGCCCCTACGTCAAGAAGTTCATCGACGAGCGCGAGCAGTCGGTGCTGTTCTTGCTCGATGCGTCGGACTCGATGCGCGCAGGTTTTGGCGCCTTGTCGGCGCGGCAGATGGCCGTGCGCCTGTGCGCGTGCCTTTCGTTTGCCGCAGTGCGCAACCAAGACAAGACGGGCCTCGTCACGTTCGGCAAGCGCTCGATGCTGTCCTTCGCGCCGCCGCGGAAGGGCAGCGGCCATGCGCTGCGCCTCGTGCGCGATGGACTGATGGCGCGCGATGTCGAGGACGGCGCGAGCGTCGCGAGCGAAAGCGGATCCGAAGCGGCGCTCGCGTTCGCGATGCGCATGCTGCGACGGCGATCGGTGGTCTTCGTGGTGTCCGACTTCTTGGGCCCGCTGCCCGGCAAGTCGCTCTTTCGCTGCGCGCTACGCCACGACGTCGTCGCGGTGCGCATCGCGTCGCCGGACCTGTTCCCGCCTGCGAGTGGACTCGTGCGGCTTGCGGATCCTGAGTCGCAGCGCAGCGTCGTCGTCGACTGGAGCAGCGAACGCGTTCGCAGCGCATGGATCCGTCGCGTCGCTGCGTGGCGCGCCAAGGTGGATGCCGAGTTCGCGCGATGTGGCGTCGACGTGATCGATGTCGCTGTGCCGATGCGTCGCGACAAGGACGCAGTGCAGAAGCCCATCCTCGATTTCTTCCGCATGCGGCAACTGCGCGGAAGCAAGCGATGAAGCGCGTGCTTTGGAACGTGGCGCTGCTGTGCGTCGTGATTCTCGCAAGTTGCGGCGAAGGCGGCGGCGTGGCGAGTGGCGACGGGCCGCGCGCAACGGTGCGCGTTTTGACGGCGTCGCGGAACGTCGCGTTTGGCCAGCCCTTTGTGCTCGACGTCGTTCGCCGATGGCAACGGGGGCTGCAGCCGTCTGCATTCGACGAACGCGCGCTCGCGCCGCTTGCGGTCGCAGCGTTGGATGTCGCGCGCCGCGAGGTCGATGGCTTCGTCGAGGAGACGCGACGATTCCGCGCGCAGGCATTCGTGCGCGGCGAAGTCGATATCGGGCCCGTGCGCTTCGTCGCAGCTTCCGGCGCAAGCGCCGCGGCAGAAGCGATGAGCGAGCCGTTGCGCATCGAAGTCGCGTCGGCGCTCCGCTCGCCCGACGACCTTGCGATCGAACAGCCGATGGCGCTCGCGGTCCCTAAGGAGGCGAGTAGTTGGGTTGGCGCGGTCATCGCGCTGCTCGCGTGCGCAGTTGCGACGTTCGTCGCGCGCACGTTCTGGCGGCCGAGGTCTCGTTTGGCCTCGGCGATCGAACCGAGTTCTCCGGCACAAGCGCCGCGCGATGCGCGCGCCGATGCGCTGCGCGAACTGCAATCGCTCGAAGGCGATTCGGGCGACCTCGGCTTCGACGCCGCGTTTGCCGAACGGCTCGCCGAGACGATGCGCGCGTGGGCCGCGGCTCGCATCGGCCGACGGACGGACGTGCTCACGACCGACGAGATCGCAGCTGCGCTCTGGCAGCGTGCTGACGCTGCGTCGCAGGCGCGCTTCATCGCAGCGCTCTCACCGTGCGACCTCGCGAAGTTTGCGCAAACGCGGGCGGATCGCGCCGCGCGCATGCGCGCGATCGCCGATGCGCGTGCGTGCGTGGAGGCGCAGTCGTGACCGACTTCGAGTTGCTGGAACCGTGGCGGCTCGCGTGGCTCGCGTTGCCGATCGCGGCGCTGCTGTGGTCCACGCTGCGTCGTGGGCACGCGCACGTGCGCGCCGCGACGTTCCAGCCATTTGCGTTGCTGGAAGACGAGCCGCTGCCCGCGACGTGGCGCACGCGCCTCTTGTGGTTGCCATCCGCGCTCGAAGTCCTCGCATGCGCGCTCGTCGTCATGGCCGCAGCCGAGCCGTGTGTTCGCGTCGTGCGCGCGGCGCAGAAGACGGGCATCGATCTCGTGCTCTGCGTCGACGTCTCGTCGTCGATGGCGCAGAAGGACCTCGAGGCGACGCGCGATCGCTTGTCGGCTGCGAAGACCGCAGTGCGCACGTTCGTGGAAGGTCGGCCAGAGGACCGCATCGGCCTCGTGCGATTCTCGCGTTATCCCGATCTCGTCTGTCCGCCGACGCGCGATCACGGCGCGCTGACGCGCATGGTGGACTCGCTCGCGCTCGTCGAGCGCGATGGGCCCGAAGATGCGACGGGCATCGGCGCAGCCGTCGCGCGCTGCGTGCAGTCGCTGCAGTCGGCGCCGCAAGCGTCGCGAGCCGTTGTGCTCGTGACCGACGGCGAAGAGAACGTCGCAGCGAGCGGCACCCCAAACGAGATCGGGCCGTTGCAGGCTGCGCAGTTGGCGATGCGCCATGGCGTGCGCGTGCACGCGATCGCGGTGGGTGCGATTGCGGTTGGCGCCGCTGGCCCGGACACGTCGCAGGTCGAGCAGCTTTCGCAGAGAACGGGCGGCGCGTTCTTCCGCGTCGGCGACACGAGCGGCATGGCGCGCGTGTGGGAGGAGATCGATCGGATCGAGCGCTCGCCAATCGAAGAGCCCGACGCGGAGATGGCGCCGCGCTTCATCGCGTTTGCGATGGTGGCGCTCGTCGCATGGATTGTGGCTGCGTTGCTGCGGCGCACATGGCTCGAGGAGCTGCCATGATCGCGGTGGTCTTCGCGGATCCGTTGTGGCTTGCGCTGCTCGCGTTCGCGCCGCTTTGGTGGGCGTTCGATCGCGCGCGAGAACGATCGCGGCGAGCGATGCCGTTGCCATGGATGGGCCCTCGCCACGCGCAGCTTGCGCCGCATGCCGCCGATGGTCGACGCAGCGGATGGGCGCGACTCTGCTCCGCAATGGCGATCGCATGCATGGCGCTGGCGCTCGCACGGCCACAGTGGGGCGAGCCTGGCGCCAACTCGTTCGCCACCGGCGCCGACGTCGTCGTGTGTCTCGACGTGTCGCGTTCGATGCGCGCGCGCGATGTCAGCAAGGATCGCGCTGCGTTCGCGCGCGCGATGCTGCGCAACTACTGCAAAGCCGCGGTGGGCGATCGCGTTGCGCTGGTCCTGTTTGCGGGCGAGGCCGTGCTTCGCGCGCCGCTCGCGGCGGATCTCGATTCGATTGCGCAGATCGCCGACGCGAGCGACGAGCTCGACGTGCAACGGGGAGGAACGGATCTCGCCAGCGCGCTCGATATGGCGCTGCTTGCGCTCGTCGGTTCGGACCACGGCGCAGTCGTGCTGTTGACCGACGGCGATGACCAAGGCGGCAACGGGCTCCTCGCGGCGCAGCGATGCACGGCGCAGGGAGTCGCTGTGCACTGCATCGCGATCGGCGGCCCGCGACCTGCGCGCATTCCGATCGCCGAGAACGGTCGCGAAGACTTCTGGCGCGACGCGGATGGTCGCGCTGTCGAGACTGCCCCAGACGAGTCTGCGCTCGCCGAGATCTGCGCTGCGACGGGCGGCGCGTATGCGCGAGCCGAGGACGGTGACCTCGACGCGTTGGTTTCGCTGCGATCGCGCGCGATCCAGTCGGGCCTTCGCGAATCCAAGTCGTTGCGCGGCGAGCTTGCTCCGCCCGATCGCTTCGCGTGGTTGTTGCTGATCGCGCTTTTGGCGATGGTCGCGCACGCAGCGCTGCGGCGGTCAGCGGACGCGGTGCGCTCGTAGCACACTCGCGGGATCGTCGCTGCCGTGGCACACGGCGCAGGACTCTTCGCCAGTGGGGCTCGTGTTGGCGTCGACGTGCGCAATCGCGGCAGTCGCGTCGTGGCACGACGTGCACGCAGATCTCCAGACGCGCGCTTCGATCAAGCCGTTGGGATGCGAACGCGCTGCGATCTCGCGCCACGCCGTGTTGCTGTCGCCGTGGCACGAGGCGCAATCCTTCGTGCCGCCGGGGCTGTGCGGGTAGACGACGTTCTCGTAGGTCGTCGACGCGCCGCCAAAGCCCACGACTTCGTAGTTGGCGCCCTCGGTGAGTTCGCGGCCGTGGTGGATCTTGTGCAGCATCGTGCGGAAGTCGATCGTCGTTCCCGTCGTTGCTGCCGCGGACGGATAGACGTAGCGAGGAGCGTCCTCTGCGCCAGCGAGCGTGTGGCAAGCAAAGCAGCCGTCGATGCCGCGCCGTGATCCGCCGTGGAACTGCAGGTCGACGTGGCAGTTTGCGCAGGACGTGATCGAGTCGATGCGCGCAGGCTGCACGACCGCGGTCGCAGCTCCAAACAGCAACTCGGCGCGTGTCGCGACCGATGCCTCGGTGTAGCTCGTCGTCGTGCCCGAGACGTTCTTGGTGAGGCTGCGCGTAGCAGTGATGTGCAGCGCATACGTGCCGTCGAGGACCGGCAAGCCAGTCCAATCGCCGTGCGATTCGCCGAGATCGGGCGACTCGTTGAGCGCGCCGGGATACGTCGCAGGCACGACGTAGTCCGTGGTGTAGCTGACGAGCGTCTCGCCCGTTCCAAACTCGACTGTCTCGGTGATCGTCCCTGCGGTCGCGTCGATCGACCACGACGACGATGGCGCTTCCGTCAGTGTGACCTTTTGCACGGCTGCGCCGAGTGCATGCGCACGAAGGACTCCGGATGCGATGGGGCGTGCGTTTGCGCCGCTGCCGTAGGTCGGGTTGTTGCGCGACGACAAGAACGCGCGGTTGCCGTCGATCTGACGCACTTGGACCCACTCGCGGTCTGTCGCAGTGTCGATGCGCAACACGTCGCCCGCCACGAACGCGCTCGGGTCGGCAAGGTCGAAGTGGTTCTGTCCGGCCGCGACCGCTGCTGCGAGCGTCGTCGATGCGCCGCTTCCCGTTTCGACGAACACATACGTCAGCGCCCCGCTCGCGTTGCGGTGGTTGCCACGGACCGTCGTGAACGATTCGAGCGCCGCAGTCGATGCGCCGACGTGTTCGAGTGCGAGTTGTTCTGGCAGCCTCGTTGACAGCGACGGCGAGGAGCCGACCGTCGACGGCGGGATGCGGAGGATCTGAAGCAGGTTGGGGTTCTCGGCAGGGCCGCCGAGCACGGCTTCGATGCGCGCGAGCGACGCCGGCGCAATCGCATTGCCGAGGCCATCCGTCACCGTGAAGTCGACGCGAACGAACTCGCCCGCGTCGA
>CAIYFF010000611.1 GCA_903925435.1 uncultured Planctomycetota bacterium
AACGGCGGCAGCAGCGCCAGAAGCGCAGGTGCGCAGGAACAGACGGCGATCGGCCGCGGGCTGCGAGGGCTCGGTCATGGACGCAGCTTGGTTACTGGGCCGGATTGGGGAAGCAAGACTCAAACGCGCCAGAAGGAACTCAGCGGCTGGTGCATCGACCAGCCATTCCTACACTCCCGCCCCGAACGCCTTCGTCCCTCTCGAAGCGGAGTTTCTCCTTGCTGATCCCATTCGTCCTCGCCTACCTCGCCCTCACGATTGCCATCGGCCTCGTTGCCGCACGCCGCGTGCAGAGCTCGAAGGACTACCTCGTCGCGGGCCGCGCGCTGCCGCTCTACATGAACATCGCGACGGTGTTCGCGACGTGGTTCGGCGCAGAGACCGTGTTGTCGGTCAGCGCGACGTTCGCAAAAGACGGATTGTCCGGCATCCCCGGCGACCCGTTCGGCGCGGCGACATGCCTCGTGCTCGCAGCATTGCTGTTCGCGCGGCTGTTCTACCGCATGAACCTGCTGACGATCGGCGACTTCTACAAGCACCGATACGGCAAGGGCATCGAGGTCCTCACGAGCCTATCGATCACGATCAGCTACCTCGGCTGGACATCGGCGCAGATGACGGCGCTCGGGCTCGTGATCCACACGCTGTCCGGCGGCGAACTCGCGCTCGACCATGCGATCCTCACTGGCGGGCTCGTGGTGATGGTCTACACGATCTTCGGCGGCATGTGGTCCGTCGCGTTCACCGACCTGCTGCAGACTGTCGTGATCCTGATCGGGCTCACGCTCGTCGCAGGGCTCGTCAGCGATATGGCGGGCGGCGTCAACAAGGTCATCGAACAAGCCGCGCACGAGGGCAAGTTCTCGATGCTGCCCACGGACAGCGCGGGCTGGTGGGCGTTGGTGAGCGCGTTCTTGGCGTTCGCCTTCGGCTCGATCCCGCAGCAGGACGTGTTCCAGCGCATGACGAGCGCCAAGAACGAGAACGATGCCGTGCGCGGCACCGTGATCGGCGGCCTCGTCTACTTCGGCTTCGCGTTCGTGCCGATCTTCATCGCCTACGCCGCGCTGGTCGCATACCCAGATTTGAAGCAGCTGTTCGAGAGCGATGACCCGCGCGCGATCCAACAGATCCTGCCCAACCTCGTGCTGCACAAGATGCCGGTTTGGGCGCAGGTGATGTTCTTCGGCGCGCTGCTGTCCGCGATCCTGTCGACGGCAAGCGGCGCGCTGCTCGCGCCAACCGCGCTGTTCACCGAGAACGTGCTGCGTCCCTTTGCGCCAAAGATGGGCGACAAGCAGTTCTTGCTGCTGCTGCGCGTCGTGCTCGTGACGTTCACGATGAGCGCGCTGGTGTTCGCGCTCAACAGCACGAGCACGATGTATGAGATGGTGCAGAACGCCTACAACGTGACGCTCGTCGGCGCATTCGTGCCGCTCACAGCCGGCGCGTTCTGGCGCCGCGCCAACACGCAGGGCGCGCTCGCGTCCGTGCTGCTCGGCATCGGCACATGGCTCATGTTCGACATGGTCGGCCCGGAAGGCGGCATCCCGTCCAACGTGCTCGGCCTCGCTGCGTCGGCGCTAGGAATGCTGATGGGCTCCCTGGCGCCTCAGATCATCGCCAACAAGGGGCACTCGATCGAATCGACGATCCACCATGCGGCCGCCGCGGCGCACAAGCACGAACACGCGCACGGACACGGGCACGACCACGGCCACGGGCATCACGGCCACTGACGCGATTGCCTCACTCCTTCGCTTCGACGGAGCGACGGGAGCGGCGTCGCATCAGGCACTCGGCGACCTGCGCGGGGCCGTGGTCGTCGAGCAGGACGCGAAGTAGCGCTCTGCCTTCCGCGCATTCGGCCCAGGCGACGACACTGCGCACGACCGCATCGCCCCCTGCTCGCGCCGGACGACGATTGCGACACAACGAGCGTCGCCAGCCGGATTCGCCCCCGGCATGTGGCCCCTTGCTGCGCGCGCACCTACAAGGTTCGCCCCTCGAAGTCGCCCGAAGACGCCGAGGCCTGCAACCATGCTCACACTGACCGGAGTTTCGAAGTCCTTCGGCGATCGCGTCCTGTTCGAGAACGCGGACCTTCAAGTCAACCGCGGCGATCGCATCGGCCTG
>CAIYFF010000612.1 GCA_903925435.1 uncultured Planctomycetota bacterium
AGCAATTGCACGCGGATGGGGCCGAGCACGTCGGCGAGCTTGCCGCCGATCAGGTTGCCGATCGTCGATCCGACTCCGTAGAGCGACAGGATGTAGCCGCTCTCTTCGACCGTGAGGCCAAAGCGTCGGCCCAGGTAGATGCCGAGGAACGGCAGCACCATCGAGCCCGCGCGGTTCACGAAGGCCGCGAAGCAGATGAGCCACGTCACCGCCGGCAGGCCGCCGTAGGTGCTGCTCACAAACCGCCTCGCCGCGCCAATCATGGGGCGAGGAGAATGCCGATCCGCGGCGCGAGTTGGAAAGGGATCTTCGCCCGCGTCGCGGCGGTTTCTGTGTCAGCGAAGTTCCGCGAAGCGCCACGCGGTGACGTCTTCTTCAGTCGGTTCGCGTTGCAGCAACGCAGCGCGGACGAGCGCGATCGGGATCGCGTTCTGCTGCAGCACCGCGTCATGGAACGCGCGTTCCTGCATCGCGCCGCTGACGACGAGTTCTTCGTGCAGCGCGCGCAGTTGGAGTCCGCCGAGCATGTAGGCCGCCTGGTAGAGCGGCGAGTAGCCGCCGCTCACCGAACGCCGCACCTCGGCCTCGGCGGCCGCCGGCTCGTGGCCAACCTTGTCGATCAGGTAGGCGATGCATTGCTGCGGCGACCACGCGCCGCGGTGGTAGTTCAGCGAGAACACGATCCGTGCGCAGCGGTGCTTGCGCCAATACAGCATGCCGATGCGGTCCGCGGCGGTCTTCGCGAGGCCGAGGTCGTAGAAGCGGAACTCCCAGTAGAGCGCCCAGCCTTCGATCCAGAACGGCGTCTCGAAGCCTTCACGGTAACGGCGGTGGCGCGCCATCGTGAACTGTTGCAGCCAGTGGCCCGGGATCAGCTCGTGATGCACCGTTGCGCGGCAGAAGTGCTCGTTGTTGCTGCGCAGGCTTTGCAACTTCTGATCGTGGTCCATCGCGTCGGTCGGGAACGACACTTGGATCGTCTCGCCGCCGAGGAAGAACGGGTTCACGCGCTGCGCTTCCTTCGTCATCATCGACATGCGCCAGCACTCGCGCGCGAGGTCGGGGATCGTCAGCAGCGAGCGCGCATCGAGGAAGTCGATCGCTTCGTGCGCGAGGTCGCGGATCAGGCGCGGTTGCGAGCCTGGATCTCGGTGCAGCGTCTTCACGTGCGTGAGCGCCTTGTGCCAGTCGCCGCCGAATCCGAGTTCTTCGCTCGCCTTCGTCGCTTCCCGTTCGCACCACGCGAACTCTCGTTCGGCGATCGCAACGAGTTCTTCCGGCGAATACGGGATGCGCTCGAAGCGCAGTTCGGCGAGCAGCCCTTCGTCGCCGATCGGTTCGCCGACCAGCGATGCATCCTTGGACTTGCCGGCGATCAGTCGCGCTTCGATCGCGTCGCGATACTGCTTCTCCGCCTTTGCGTAGCGTTGCCACGGCGCGCGCGTCCACCACGAGAACATCGGGTCGTAGCCATCGCGGAACGTGCGCCACGTCTCCGCTGCGCGATGGAGCGCTGCGAGCATCGACGATGCGGTGCGCGCGTCTTCGGCGGTGTGCGCGTCGAAGGCTCCGGCTTCGAGTTGCGCGGGCATTGCTTCGAGCAGGCTGGCAGCGGTGTCGAGCATCGCGGCTGTGGCCTTTGGCTCGCAGTCTTCCATGCGACGGTGCGCCTCATACGCAGCGACCAACGGCGCCGCGTGCGGCCAGAACGCTGCGAGCCGCGTGCGCTTTGCCGCCTGCTGTTGTTGATGCGCGAGTCGCCGGTCCGTGTCGGCCTGCAACAGCCAGAGGTCGATGCGCGCGTCGCGGCCGAAGCCTTGCAGGTCGAACGTTGCGTAGCGTGCGCGGGCGGATTCGAGGTGGCGACGCATGCGCTCTTCGCGCTCGCTGGATAGCGGCAGGTCGAAGCGCCGTTCGAGGTCGGCGAGGTCGGCGAAGTGCGCAGTGGCGAGATCTGAGAGATCCGTGCGTGGGCTCTGAGCAGGCGTCATCGAAGCGAGCGCGAAGGCGGAGAGAGCGGCAAACAGGCGCTGGGTGCGCAGCATGGCAGCGCATGCTGCGGCGTCGCGCATGAGGCTGCAACGGAGCGCGGCGGGAACTGGTGCTGGGCGGGGATCGACCTTGCGCTTGCTCCGCGCTGGCGGTTCTCTCCAGCGCGCATGTTGCCACGACCTTGCGGCGCGATTGCTCTCTTGTCCGACTTCGGCGGCAGCGATCCGTCGGTCGGCATGTTGAAGGGCTCGCTGCTGCGGTACGCGCCGCGCGCGCACATCGTAGACCTCACGCACGATGTCGAGCCGCGCGACGTGGGGCTCGGCGCGTTCTATCTGTGGGCGGCGGCGGGCCGCTTCCCTTCGGGCACGGTGTTCTTGGCGCTCGTCGACTGCGCAGGCAGCGCGCAGGCGCGCACGCTGTGCGCCGTGGCCCACGAGTGCTACTGGGTCGGGCCCGACAACGGCGTGCTCGGTGAGGCGGTTGCGGATGTGCATGCCGAGTTGCGCGCCGTCGACTTCGCCCCGCTTGGCTTTGGCGCTGCGACGCGCAGCTTTGCGCAACGGGACGCGCGCGCAGCGTTTGCGGCGAGCCTGTCGGCGGGGCGTTTTGGTTTTTCCGCAGCCGGTCCGCGGTGCGCCGATCCGGTGCGCGTGCCGCCGTTGCTCGCGGGCGGATACCGGGTCGTTCACGTCGATGCGCACGGCAACCTCGTGACCAACATCCCGGCGACGGCGATTGCGGCGGCGCGCGCGGTCGCTGCGGGCGGCCGTTCCATCCCGTTCCGCGGTTCGCCCAGCGAAGTCAGCCGGGGGCACCTGGCCGCATTCGTGAACTCTTACGACCTCGTCGAGATCGCCGAGAACCACGGCAGCGCCGCGGCTAGTCTCCGCCTCTCCCGCGGCTCCGCCGTGGCGCTGGAGCCTGCTTCGCTATGAAGAACACCGACACCAAGACCATTCGTCTCATCGGCGTGCCCATGGACCTCGGCGCAGGCCGTCGCGGCGTCGACATGGGGCCGTCTGCGATCCGCATCGCGGGCGTCAGCAACGAGCTTCGTCGACTTGGGTTTGGCGTCGAAGACGATGGCGACGTCGGCGTGCCAGCGCCCGAGACGCGCGATCCCGGCAAGACCAACGCGCGCTACCTGGAGCCGATCTATCACTGCTGCAATCGGCTGCGGTTGCGTGTGCGACGCACGCTCGACGACGGTCGCATTCCGCTCGTCATGGGCGGCGACCACAGCATCGCGATCGGAACGATCAGCGGCGTTGCGGAGCACTTCCGCGCGAAGGATCAAAAGCTCGGGCTGATCTGGGTCGATGCGCACGCCGACATGAACACGCCCGAGATCTCGCCGTCGGGCAACATCCACGGCATGCCGCTCGCGACCGTGCTCGGCTATGGCGCGCCCAAGCTCGTCGAACTCGGCGGCTTCTGGCCCAAGGTCAACAAGGCGCACGTGTGCCTGATCGGCATTCGCGACCTCGATGAGGGCGAGCGCGCGATGGTGCGCAAGTCTGGCATCCACGCCTACACGATGCGCGATGTCGATGAGCGCGGCATGCGCGCGATCATGCAAGAGGCGATCGGCTTTGCGACCGACGGCACCGCGGGCTTCCACGTGTCGTTCGATCTCGACGGCATGGATCCGCGCGACGTTCCGGGAACGGGCACGCCGGTGAAGGGCGGCATCAGCTGGCGCGAAGCGAACCTGCTGATGGAGATGGTCGCCGACTCTGGCGCGATGACGAGCCTCGAGGTGACGGAGTTGAATCCGATCCTCGACGTCAAGAACCAGAGCGGCGAGGTCGCGGTCGACGTGATCTCGTCCGCGTTCGGCAAGCGCATCCTCTGACGAGCAGCGGGCGGCAGAGCGCCCGCTGCGCAATCTACGTCAGGCTTCGGCCGCGCCTTCCGACTCCGCTTCGCGGCGAACCGGCGGCCGATCTTCGCGCATCATGTTCTTGCGCACGACGGACTGGACGATTGCGTCGACTTCGTGGAACAGCGCCTGCGTCGCCGCGGCTTCTGCAGCTTCTGCAGGATGGTGCGCACTCCACATGATGCGCTGCTTCATGCGCAGCGTGTAGTTGGACCACTCGGCTTGCGTGTCCGCCATCCACAGGAAGTCCTGCCAGTTGCGCGGCAGGTTCGCGGTGTAGGGCGTGAAGTTCATGCGGCGGAACGGGATGAACCCGAGCCGGCCGAGCGGCACGCGGAACAGGCCGCGCAGTTGGTCGTTGAGCAGCGACTCGTCGACGAGGATGCGCATGCCCGTGACGCCGCTCTTCAACGCGCTCAACGCGCGTATCGCGCTGTGCGTCGCCGTGGCGCGGCGGATCTTGGACAACTCGTCGTCTTGCGCGAAGTGGCGCGCGGTCTCGTCGTCGCTCGGCGCGATCACGCCTCGCATCCACAGGCGCATCTCGTCCGAGGTGCGGGGGTCGAGCCATGCGCGGCGGAAGACACGGCGGGCGAGTGCGAGGGCGGATTCGATCGATGGGCAGATGAGGGCTGCCCAATCGTTCTCGATGTCGCCCGAGATGGAATCGGCCACGTCGAGGGAGCCGATTGTGTCGAGCACAAGGTCGGCGAAATCGTCGAAGAGGGCTTGCGCCTCTCCGGGTTGCTGGGCGTGCCACCGTTGCGGTGCGCCGAGCAGGTCGAGGTAAACGAGTACTGGCATGGTGTGGTGCTTCGATGCCGGGGATAGGGGGATAAGCCGTGCTGCGCGCGAGGTGGGCGCGCGCATCTGGCTGCAGAAAAACATTCCTGCAGGCACCACTCTCTACGCGTCTGTCCTCGCTGCTGGCTCGAAAGAGGCGCGTTTTTCGCGCGGATACATCGGAGCCGCCGCGATCACTGGGCCGTAATGCGTAGAGCCGGGTAGGCGTCGCCAGTCATTGCCTCGAAGAAGTTCCAGGTCGACAGCGAGTCCTCACTGACCGGTTCGAGCAGCGTTGCGGCGAGCCGAGCCAATGGCTGGCGCGCGTCGATCCAGGCTGTTCCGGCGGGAAGCATGCGTTCGGTCGGCTGGCCGTATGCGCCATCGATCTGCAGCTCTTGGTGGCCCTGGAACGGACGCTTGGGTTTGCGTTTCTTCGTGACCAAGAACTCAGCCGCCGTGGCGTTGCGGGCTTCTGCGAGCCGTTCGAAGCGAACCCCGTGCGCGGCGAGCGCACTCAGGACCTCGGGTGGCGGCGAGGGGATCGCCCAGGCCTCGGGCAACTCGATGTGTTGCGTGCTGACGAAACCGCGGAACACCGGCATCACTTCGACGCGGGCTCCCGGTTTGCGGGCGAGGCGCACGCCGAGTCCGTCGGGCAGCTGGATTCTGTCGCAATCGCCGACGAGCACCGGTTGCACGATGGGTTGTTGGAACGTCGTGCCGTAGCCAAAGGAGATCGGCTGCGCGCGCTCGCTGAGCAACGCGTCCGCCGCGTTGGTCGTGGCGAGGATCTCGTCCTTGCGAGCCGCGGCGCTGGCCAGGCACGACAGAGTGAACGCGCGCG
>CAIYFF010000613.1 GCA_903925435.1 uncultured Planctomycetota bacterium
CATAGCCCAGCACTTCGCCGTAGATCTTCGCGCCGCGCGCCAGCGCATGACCTAACTCTTCCACCACTAAAATCCCAGCGCGATGCAGAGGACCGCGACCGCGATCCTCTTCGGCGAGTTGAGGGCTCAGAGCATGGGACGTGTATCGGACGTTCTCGCGGCGAGGACAAGGCAAGGGCCGCGCTCGCGAAGGTCACTTCGACAGCGCTTCCTTCACCGCAGGCTCGAGCGCCTTGAGGCCGCATGCCTTGCCGATCGCAAGGGCCTCTTCGTTGCTCTTGCCGTCCACGAACTTGGCCTTCAACGCCATCATCGCGCCGACGCGGTTGCTCGAGCCACACGCGACAAGCGTTGCTTCGCCGTCGCCGACGATCGCAGCGAACTCGCGCGCCTTCGCCTCGGTGATGTCCTTGGGGCCTTCGATGACGAAGCGCACGAACTCGAGGCCCGAATGCGGTGCGAGATCTTCTTCCCAGCCGGTGCCGGATTCCGTCTTGGCGCGCAGGCAGACGACGCGCTGGATGCCATTGGCCACGAACTTCTGAAACTGTTCCGGAGTGGGCTGGCCCGAGCACGCGAGGTTGGCGTCAGGGCCCTTCGAGAGGTTGGCGACCTTGAGCGCTGCGAGCTTGTCCGTTTCGACCGGCGTGCTGGAGGCGCAGGCCGCGAGCAAGGCGAGCGCGGCAAACAGGGAGCGACGTGCGATCTGGCTGTGCATCCGCGCAACCTAAGGGTCGGTGGATTGCGAGGCAAAGCATGGCGCACCGGTTCGCGGGCCGAATGGATCTCGCCGCTGGGGCGTTCTTCGTAGCAAGCAGGCGTTGCGTCGCGCGTTCGACTGGGCCAGAGCGCGCATGGTCATCACGACGATCTTCGAACCGTTCCGCATCAAGTCCGTCGAACCGATCCGCATGACGACGCGCGCGCAGCGCGCTGCCGCGTTGGAGCATGCTGGGTGGAACCTCTTCAAGATCAAGGCCGACGACATCCTCGTCGATCTGCTCACCGACTCGGGAACGGGCGCGATGTCGGCGGAGCAGTGGGCCGCGATGATGCGCGGCGACGAGTCGTATGCGGGCGCTTCGTCGTGGTTCCGCTTTCGCGATCGCGTGCAGGAGTTGACGGGCTTCCAGCATGTGATCCCGACGCATCAGGGCCGCGCGGCGGAGCGCATCCTGTTCTCGTGCTTGCAGGTGCGCGGCAAGACCGTCGTCAGCAACACGTGCTTCGACACGACGCGCGCCAACATCGAGGCGCAAGGCGGGCGTGCGATCGACATCCCGACGCCGCTTGCGAAGGACACGCAGGCCTCACATCCGTGGAAGGGCGACATCGACCTCGCCGCTCTCGAACGCATTCTCGGCGACGCATCGCAGCAGGTGGCGTGCGTCGTGCACACAATCACCAACAACTCCGGCGGCGGTCAGCCGGCGTCGTTGCGCAACCTCCGAGCCGCATCCGCGATGTGCAAGAAAGCGGGCGTGCCCTACTACCTCGACGCGTGTCGATTCGCGGAGAACGCGTGGTTCATCAAGTTGCGCGAAGAAGGCCAGCACGATCGCTCCGTCGAGTCGATCGCGCGCGAGATGTTCCGTCTCGCCGACGGCGCGACGTTTAGCGCCAAGAAGGACGGGCTCGCGAACATCGGCGGGTTCCTCGCATCCAACGACGACGCGCTCGCGGCGCAGGAAGAGCAGTTGCTGATCCTGACCGAGGGTTTCCCGACGTACGGCGGCCTCGCAGGCCGCGATCTCGACGCGATCGCCGTTGGACTGCGCGAAGTGGTCGACGAGGACTACCTGCGCTACCGCATCGTCAGCACGAAGTACCTCGGCGACGGGCTGCGTCGTCATGGCGTGCCGATCGTCGAACCGCCCGGCGGGCACGCGATCTACATCGATGCGCGCGCGTTCTTGCCGCACATCCCGCAAGAGGCGTTTCCGGGCCAGGCCGCCGCGTGCGCGTTCTATCTCGAGGGTGGAGTGCGCGGCTGCGAGATCGGCACGTTGATGTTCGGCGGCCGCGATCCCTTGACGGGCAAGTCGCGCGTCGCTGCGCAAGAGCTGCTGCGCCTAGCGATTCCGCGCCGCGTCTACACGCAGAGTCACATCGACTACGTGGTGGAGGTCGGCCGCGAGGTCGCTGCAAGGAAGCGCGAGCTCACCGGCTTCCGCATCGTCGAGGAGCCAGCGCAACTGCGGCACTTCTCCGCGCGGCTGTTGCCGCTCTGAGGATCCGTTCCCGGCCGTTGCGCGAAGAGTGCAACTCGGCGTCAGCGTGTGCGGGGTGGTGATCCGTATTCTCCGCCACTCATGGTCTCACTCACATCGCTCGTTCTCGCGATCCTCGTCGCCGCGGTCGCGGTCTTCGTCGTCAGCAGCGTGATCCACATGGCGCTGCCGCTGCACAAGTCGGACATGAAGGGATTGCCGCAGGAGGACGCGGTCCTCGATGCGCTGCGCAAGGCTGGAGTGAGCGCGGGCGAATACATGTTCCCGTGGTGCTCCTCGATGCAGGAGATGGGCAGCGAAGCGATGAAGCAGAAGTGGGACCGCGGCCCGAGCGGCACCGTGATCGTGCGCCCCGCGGGCGGCATCGCGTTGGGGCGTTCGCTCGGACAGTGGTTCTTGCTGTGCGTCGTGACCAGCGTCTTCGTCGCCTACGTGCTCAGCCTCGTGCTTGCTCCTGGCGCGCAGAACGTCTTCCGCGTGGCGAGCTCGGTCGCGTTCTTGGGCTATGGCTTTGGCAGCGCGTCCAACTCGGTGTGGAAGTCCGTGCCGTGGAGCACGACCTTCAAGTTCTGCTTCGACGCGCTGCTCTACGCGCTCGCGACGGGCGCTGCGTTTGCGTGGATGTGGCCAGCGGCCTGATTCGCAGGCGCTGGATCAGGGGTTGGCGCGCTGGAGCGGCGGCACGACGATCGTGGGTTGCTTCGCGCGCTTGACCATGCGGTACGCCGTGCTGCCGAGCACGTAGCGCATGATGCCGGTGTGGCCGTGCGTGCCGAGCACGACGAGGTCGCCGCCTTCGATTCGGTCGAGTATCGCGCTCGAGGGCTCTCCTTCGCAGAACTCGGCGGTGACCGCGACGGACGTCTCGCGGCGTGTCTTCTCGGTGAATGCGTCGAACGCGATGCGCGCCTCGCGTCGCAAGTGTTCGACGGCGTAGTACGGCTCGATGCCGCTGGCGAGCGTCGGCGACTCGAACGCGTGCACGAGTCGCAGCGGGATGCGCAGCGCTGTGGCGATTCGCATTGCGGTGTCCATCACGTGCTGCGACTGCGGTGAGAGATCGACGCACACGGTCACGCGTTGGAGATCGCCAGGGTCGCACGGCTGGATCCACACTGCGCACTTCGCATGCGAGAGCACGCTGCGCGCGGTCGAGCCGATGTGAAGGAGGCCGAGATGGCGGTGCCCGCCGAGCGCGATCAAGTCGTGTGGGTGGTCGGCGCGCTGTAGCAGCGCGTCAGCTGGCGCGCCTTCGACGATGTCGACGGCCGGCTCCTTGTCGTCGACTGGGAAGTCTGCTGCGCGCAGTGTCGCAGTGATGCGTTGCACGAACGCAGCTTTGCACGACTCGATGCTCTTCTGCTTGACGGCCTCCCAAGCGGCCATCGCTGGAGTCGACCAGCTGCGCCAGAACACAGGGATCGAGTGCACGAACCGCAACTCGCTGGAGAAGCGCTGATGCAATCGTGCAGCTGCGATCGCGGCGCGGTCGCCCGCGCCCTCGGCATCGACTCCGACGAAGATGCGGTCAAACATGCGATGGCTCCAAGCCGCGCGGATCGCGGCGCGATCTCATGGGCCATCGGATTGCTGCGAGCCATGCGGCAATCTGCGCATGCATGGATTCGGCATGGTGCGCAGTGGCGAGGTTCGCTGCTGCGATGGGGCCCGCGGCGGCGGAGCCGCCATGCAGGGCAAGCCAGCGTCGCAGCGCCGATGGGCGCCGCGACGGGCTTTGTCGGCGGCGCGCTGGCTGCCTGGCAGCCGATGCGCCGCGCGAGGATCAGGCCTTGATGTGGCCCGAGACGAGCTTCGTCATCTCGAACATCGTGACCTTCGTCTTGCCATTGAAGATCGCCTTCAAGGCATCGTCGGCGTTGATGTTCGTCTTGACCTTGGTGTCCTGCAGGCCGTTCTTCTTGATGTAGTCCCAGATCTTCTTCGTGATCTCGCTGCGCGGGATCGGCTTGCTGCCGACAACAACTGCCAGCACATCATCGGGCTGGACCGGCTTCATGAGGGCGGGGTTCGGCTTCTTCGCGGCTTTCTTGGCGGCCATGGGATTCGTCTGCGTGGTTCGAAATGGAGGCCCTCAGCAAGGGCCATGAGCCGTGCACCTCGCACGGCAAGCCGCGGATGATGCTGCGGAGGGCTCCTCCGCGCGAGTCCCCTTTGCGCGAAGTTCCGGCCCGCACCCAACCACTAGCCCGCAGCGATTCGCGCTTGGATCGCCCGCGCGAGCTCGATCAGGGTCAGCGGGGCGGAGCCTTCGGCCTTGTTGTTGGCGACGATCGTGACCGGCAAGCCGTTGGCCAATGCGCGCGCCGCGACTTCTGCAACCTCGCTTCGGCGCACGGGATCGGGATCGACGAGCGAGGAGAATGGCGCGTAGCGATCCTTGGCTTCGTCGTATTCGAGCCCGGGCTGCAGCATCCAGCGGAGCACGGCCTCGCCGCGCGGTGGCGCAAGTTCGCACTGCTCGACGACGGAGGGCATCGCGGGATGCACCGAATGGCAGTGCCGTACGCCGTTTGCTGCGATCGCGTCGACGTAGTCCTTGGTGAACAGTTCGCGGTCGCGCAGTTCCACTGCGTAGCACGGCCCCTTGGGCAGCGCGGAGAAGAACGCGTGCAGTCGCGCGGCAAACGCGGGCGGGTCCTTCGTGATCGCCTTGCCTTGCGGCGAGAACTGGAACAGCAGCGGTCCCAGCTTGTCGCCGAGGCCCAGGACTACTGGCGACAGCACGCGGTCGATCGTCGTGTCGACGTCGAGCCAGCGAGGATTGGCCGCGCCTGGTCTGCCACCCGCGCCGCGAAGTCGCGGCGTCGTGATGTCGCTCCAGACCTTGACGAGGAACCGGAACGTCGCCGGCACGCTCGCTGCATATTCCTCGAAGTCGCTCTGCGCGATCGGCGCGTAGAACGTGCGATCGAGGCCGACTCCGCGCAGCAGCGGGTGCTGCGCGTAGGCAGCGAGGCCTTCGCGCGACAATCGCGTTTGCTTGCAGCCTGTCGCGTAGACGATGTCGGCCCAGCCGGCAAACGACCACGACGAGGTGCCTAGACGCAGCGATGGAGGCAGTGACGTTGCGAGTTGCCTCAGGTCGTCGCCGACTGCTGCAGGCTGCGTGGCAGAGCCCTTCGTGTCTTCGCTCGAGTTCGGCGGCGCGCCAAACAAGAACTGCTGCTGCGGCTTCTTCTGCGAAGAGTCGCTCATCGCGCGTCGCTACGAGCCGCCGCTTTGCAGCGCTTCGCTGCGCATGCGTTGCGCGAGTTCCTTGCCCAGCCAGCGCTCGACGATGCCGTGGCCGAGGTAGAGCAGTGGCGTGCTCAGCACCGCGACCAAGAACTTGTAGGCGTAGCTCGTCAGCGCGAGCGCGGTCGCCTGCGCCATCGGCATGCCGCGGAACAGCGCGAACGCGATCCACACCACGCAGAGGCTGTCGACGAGTTGGCTCACGAGCGTGCTGCCGGTCGCGCGCAGCCAGATGTTCTTCTCGCCGGTCCAGCGCTTGAAGCGACGGAACACCATCGCATCGACCAGCTGGCTCACGAGGAACGCGACGAGCGAGCCGATGATGATGTTCATGCCCTGGCCGAACACCGCCGTGAACGCGGCCTGCATGTCGGGCACGCCGGCATCCTTGCTCGAGGTCAGCCACCAACCGCGATCCGGCGGCATCTCGATCGCGATCCACAGGACCGGGAACACAAGCGCGATGAGCGCTGCAGTCACGAGCGTGAGGAAGCGCACGCCGCGCACGCCGAAGTAATCGTTGACCAGATCGGTCACGAGGAACACGAGCGGCCAGCTCAGCACGCCGGTGCTGAGTTTGAAGTCGAGCCCGCCATAGCCGAACAGCGTGATGTTCGCCTTCTCGACGCCGAGCGCGTCCTCGAGCTGGAACAGCTTGACGCCGATCAGTTCGGCCACGACCGCGTTCGCAAGCAAGAACGCGCCGAACAAGAAGAACAGCACGGCGCGCTTGTCGCGCAGCACCGAGTCATTGGGTGCAGAGGAGGCATTCATGCGTGACGACATGGAAGCGCGATGCAGGTCGGAAGTCGCGCATGGATTCTGCTGCGCGCTGCGTCCGCGTCAGATGCCCGCAGGCAAGAAGTCGACGCGGCCCGTGGAGATGTCGTACATCGCGCCGACCATGCCGATCTCGCCCTTTGCGAGCATCGTCGCGAGGACGGGGCTGTTCGTCGGAATCCAGCGCATCGTGAGCCGCACGTTCTCGGCGGCGACGCTGTCGACGAAGTCCTTGTTGCTCGCGTCGCGCGGTCCGTCGACGTGCTGATGCGCGCCGGGGCTCTTCACCGCGTGTGCGATCGTGTCCGTGATCGAGCCGAGATTGGTGAGCCCGGTCGCGGTCATGGCGTCGACGCCCTTGGCGACGAAGTCGCAGCTTGCCTTCACTGCGCCGCAGCTCGTGTGGCCCAGCACGACGATGAGCTTCGCTCCCGCGACCTTGCACGCGAACTCCATGCTGCCGAGCACGCGTTCGCTCGCCACATTGCCGGCGAGGCGGCAGTTGAAGATGTCGCCGAGGCCGACGTCGAATAGCAATTCTGCTGCGCTGCGCGAGTCGATGCAGCTCAACACGACCGCCATCGGGTGCTGGCCTTCCGACGTGGCGTCGATCTGGCGCGCGAGGTCGCGGCTGAGTCGCCTGCCCGTGAGGAAGCGTTCGTTGCCTTCGCGGAGCAGTTGCACGACGCGATCCGGCGTCAGTGATGCCTGCATCTCGCGCGTCGTCCAATCGACGAACTGCACGACATCCTGCATCGGGTATCGCTGCTGGAATCCCATCGTGCTCACGCGGACTCCGCGCGCCGGTCCGCTGGCCGTCGCGAACTCCTGCATCAGCGACAGGATGTCGGGGTCGATGTAGTCGGCGAGGCGCGCGTCGAGCACGACCTGGTCGTCCTTCTTGAAGCGGGCCAGCGTAGTCGCGAGTCGAGCGCGGTTGAGGAAGCTCGTCTGGCTCGCGAGTTCGATGCGATGCACGAGGCCGCCGACATGGCCCTCGTGGATGAGTTGGAAGCCGCGCCGCAGGCTGCTCGCGAGGATGAACGCGAGGCTCGTCATGAGGCCGATCGCCACGCCGATCAGCATGTCGGTGAAGAGGATCGCCACGATCGTCACGACGAACGGGATCGCCTGCGACTTGCCTTCGCGCGCCGAGGCGCGGAACACCGCCGGGCTGGCGAGACGGATGCCGGTCGCGATGAGCACCGCGGCGAGCGCGCTGAGCGGAATGCGGTTCAACAGG
>CAIYFF010000614.1 GCA_903925435.1 uncultured Planctomycetota bacterium
GAGACGTGGGAGTTCGATGGCACGACGTGGGCGCAGATCGCAACCGCCAACACGCCAGCGGCGCGCCAGTGGTTTGGCATGACCTACGATGCGGGCCGCGGCGTGATGGTGCTCTACGGCGGGCAAGCCGCAGGCATCCTCTTGGACTCCGACGAGACGTGGGAATACGACGGCCTCAACTGGTCGCTGCGGACACCCACCGTGAAACCAGGGCCGCTCGAGAACGCCGCGATGTGCTACCACGCGCTGCTCGGCAGGGTCGTGCTGTTCTCGGGCATCGACGTCCAGGTTGGCGGCACGTCGGCGACGTGGGCTTGGGATGGATTCAACTGGGCGCAGTTGCCGATCCAGGGCGCCGTGCCCGCGCCGCGCACGTTCGCGCGCCTTGCGTATGACGACAGCCGCCAGGCGGCGCTGCTGTTTGGTGGCATGGACCCGCAGAGCGGCGCGTTGTTCACCGATACGTGGGAGTTCGACGGCGTCGCGTGGCGCCAGTTGCCGGCGTCGGGCCCGGTTGGCCGTCGCGGACTTGGCTACGTCTACGACTCGCTGCGCCAACGCACCGTGTTGCACGGCGGACTCAACCAGTCGTTCCAGGGCGTGACGGACACGTGGATGTTCGGGCCCGAGTCGTCGACCTTCGGCCAGAGCTGTGCCGGCAGCGCCACCACGCCGAGCCTCGCCGCGTCGACGCAGCCGCGCGTCGGCCGCACGTTCGTCGCATCGATCGGCGGACTGTTGCCCTTTGCGCCCGTCACGGTGATCGCGACCGGCTTCTCGTCGACCAACTGGAACGGCACGCCGCTGCCGCTGCCCATGGACACGTTCGGCATGCCGGGTTGCGCGCTGTTCGTGTCGCCGGACATGGCCGCGACGCTGCCGGCTTCGAATGGCATCGCCAACTACGCGCTGTCGATCCCCGCTGACCCGTGGTTCGTGGGCCAGAAGTTCTTCCAGCAGGGGTTCTCGTTCGAGATCCCGGGCTTCAACGCGTTTGGCGGCACCTTGTCGAACGCGACGGCGATGACGATCGGTTGGTGAGGTATCGCTAGCGCTCAGCGCGCATCGCCAAGCGCTGGCAACTCCGGCGGCCGCATGCGCCGCCGGCGCTCTTCGAGCGACTCCAAGAACGCGATCACCGCGCGCTTCTCTTCCTTGCTGAGGTCGAGCTTCTTGAGCAGCGGTGACTTGGTCGGAAACAGCGGGTCGTTCTCTTGCCCGGGCTTCCTGCGCAACGTCGACATGCCCGCCGAGTACATGTTGACGACGCCATCTAGATCAAACAGGCCGTTGTGCATGTAGGGCGCGGTGCGCGTGACATTGCGCAACGACGGCGTCTTGAACTTGCCGACGTCGGCAGCCTCATGCGTCACGCGGTAGCGACCGAGGTCCTCCAACTCGCGGCCGTAGTACGACAGCCCGAGATCGTGGAACGAATGGTCCGTGAGCAGCGGGCCGTTGTGGCAGTTGGCGCAGCGCGCCTTGGTGCGGAACAAGTGCAGGCCGGTGATCGCCTCGTCGCTCATGGCCGCCTGGTCGCCCGCCAAGAACTTGTCGAACGCAGAACTGCCGTCGCTGCGCACCGTGTCCTCGAACGCTGCGATCGACGAGAGGATGCGCGGCAGCGTGACTGCGTCGTCGCCGAACGCGATGGCAAAGCGCTCGCGGTATCCCTTCGACTGCGCGACGACTTGTTGGATCACGGCCGCGTTGTTGTGCATCTCGTCCGCGTTCTCGAACACCATCAGCGCCTGGTCCTCGAGCGATGCCGCGCGACCGTCCCAGAACAGGCGCGGCAGCAATCCAGCATTGAGGATCGACGGCGCGTTGCGGCGCAACTGCTTGAACGCGTGGCCAAAGCTCGTCGTGCGACCGTCCGCCCAGCCGAGATCGGCGTCATGGCAACTTGCGCACGCCATCTGGCCGGTGCCGGATAGCCGCGGGTCGAAGAACAGCGCCCTGCCGAGCTCGATGCGCGCCTTCCCTGCATCGTCCTTGGGCAGAACGTGCTTCTCGATCGGGCCGAGTTCGACATACGCGACGCCTTCGTCGACCGTCGCCGCAGGCCACTCCGCGGACGGCTTGCTGTAGACCGCACGCAGGACGGCCGCAGCGGACAAATCTGCAGGCGCCGCGACCTCCACGGAGCCCCCGCTGCCTTGCTGCACGGTGGACGACTCCGGTGCAGAGCACGAAGCGACGGCGACCGCGGCGGACGCGATGCAGGACAGAGAACGGAACCAGGGCTGTGGCATCCAACGCATCCTAGATCGGCGACGCGGCAACTGCAGACGGGCTACCCGGCCCAGAAAAAATCTGCGCCAACCGCGTGCGCTTTCGGGCAGTTGGTTCTTCCAGGGTGCGCCAGAAGGAAATCCCCGTGCTCGCATTCGCCCCAAGCCGCCATAGTCGTCCACCGCAAGCCAGCTCGCTGGCGGCTTGCCGCGCCCTCGTTCGGGGGCACAATCGGCAGCCCTACACGGCCCGAGCCACCTTCTTGGACGAGAACACCAAAGCCCTGGTCGCGCGCGCGCTTGCGAACGACCGCGACGCCATCGACTCGCTGTTCCAGCGCTACCGCGAACGCCTGCGCTCGGCGCTGCGCAAACTCGTCGGTCCCAAGTATCGGCTGCTGCTCGCGGACAGCGAGGACGCAACGCAGGACGCGATCCTGTCCGCGCTGCGCCGCCTGTCGCAGTTCGAGTATCGCGGCGATGGTTCGTTCTTGGCGTGGCTGCTGAAGGGCGCGGAGTACGAGATCCTGCGCCGCGTGCGCGCGCTCGAGACGCGCAAGCGGTCCGGCCAGCAGCGCGAAGTCGAGTTCGACACGGCGATGGCGCGCGTGCTGCCGGGTGACGCGGAGAGGCCGGACCAGATCGTCGGCGAACAGGAGATGGCCGAGCGCGTGCGCGAGGCGTTGCAGCGACTGCCGGACCGCGAACGCGAGGTGATCATGCTGCGCCGCTACATGGAGTTGGACAACGAGGAGATCTGCAACGAGCTCGGCCTGCCGTCCGCGGGGGCCGTGCGCGCGCTCTTGAGCCGCGCGCAAGCTCGACTGTCGGAGATGCTCGCGGACGACGAGGGCTCCTGAGATGGCCGACCGCAATCGCGAGCAGAAGGACGGAGAGAAGCGACTGCCGCCGAACGTCGACGACAGCGACCTCGTGCAGCGCGCCGTCGAGGCGTTCATCCAAGCGCGCAGCAAGCAAGACGACCTCGAGCCCACCACCTTCGCGCAGAGCTACCCCGAAGCGCTGCGCAAGAAGATCAGCTCGCGGTGCCGCCACTTCCTGCAGTTCGACGACTTCCTCGGCGCCATCGTCGAGGACGACGGCGCGCCGGCCGAACCCGCGGGTCGGCGCTTTGGCGAGTATTGGATCGAGGACGAACTCGGCCGCGGCGGCATGGGCGTCGTCTACCTCGCGCAACAACCATCGCTGCGCCGTCGCGTGGCGCTCAAGGTTCTCGCGTCGGGGCTCGCGCTGAGCCCGCGCCATGTCGAGCGCTTCCGTCGCGAGGCCGCTGCCGCGGCGAGCCTGCGGCACCCGGCGATCGTCCCGGTTCACGCGTTCTTGGAAGTCGAGGACTCGTTCGCGTTCGCGATGGAGTTCGTGCCAGGCCGCAACCTCGGCGCGATCCTCGACGACCTGCGACAGAATCTGGGCAACGACCCGCTCGTGATCGATGGCTCGCTCGGGATCGGCCGCGATCCGACTGTGGCGCAAGGCTACGTCGCCGACTGCGCGCGCCTCTGCGCCGACCTCGCGTCCGCGCTCGCATGCGCGCATGCAGCGGGCCTCGCGCATCGCGACCTGAAGCCGCGCAACGTGATGGTCGACGACCAGAAGAAAGTGCGGCTGCTCGACTTCGGCCTTGCGAAGCGACTCGAAGAGGAAGGGCTCACGGCGTCGTTCGACATCACGGGCACCGTCCACTACATGAGCCCGGAGCAGACGCTGCAGAAGAAGGTCGCGCAGGACCACCGCACGGACATCTTCTCGCTCGGCGTGATCCTCTACGAGTTGCTCACGCTGTGCCGGCCGTTCCAAGGCGAGAACCTGCAGCAAATCGTCTACGAGATCTGTTTCCGCGATCCGATGCCGATCGCGCAACGCAACGCGCGCGTGCCGAGAGACCTCGTCATCATCTGCGAGAAGGCGTTGGAGAAGGACCCGCAGAGCCGTTACGCGACGGCCGCGGAGTTTGAGGACGACCTGCGACGGTTCTTGCGGCTCGAACCGATCCGAGCAAAGGCAGCGACGCCCGTGCAGCGGGTGGGCAAATGGCTGCGTCGCAACCGCGGCACGGCCGTCGCATCGTGCGCGGCCCTCATCGCCATCGTCGGGATCAGCGGCGCAGTCGTCGCTGCGCGCATGGCAGCCGAGCGAGACGCGCAGCGACTCACCGCTGCGGCCGACGAAGCGCGAAAGAGCGGCGACTTCCCGCGCGCCATCGAACTCGCGACCGATGCGCTCGCAGCGGTCCCCTACGACACAGCAGCGCGCGATCGCCTGCAGCTCTTGCGCAAAGAAGGCGAGCTCAAAGCCACCGACGCGATGCGGCGCAAAGCCGAAGCGAACGTGAAGCTGCTCGAGAGCCGCCAGCTCGCAGGCTCGCAGCGCGAACGCGCAATCGTGCTCGCGCTGCAAGCGGTAGCGCTGCACGACGCGCCGGAAACGCGCGGCGCCGTGCTGGATGCGCTGCGCCCCGGCCATCGCATAACGACGTTCGATGAAGGCCGCACCGCAGCGCTCGCGCAATGCAACGCCGACGGATCGCTCGTCGTGACCAACTCGCTGTTTGGCCCCGCGCGGATCTTCGACCCGACGAGCGGAGTGCTGCTGCGCGAACTCGCGGGCCGCGACGTTGCGCCAGCATCGGCGTTCCATCCCGATGGCATTCGCATCGCGACTGGCAACAAGCGCGGCGCGTCGTTGTGGGACGCGCGCACGGGCGCTGAGTTGCGTTACTTCGAGCGCCCGGCCCCCGTGCACCAGGTCGCGTTCGACTCGAGCGGCGCTCGCTTGCTGGCCGCGGACAACGTCGATGAGCGCGGCATCGAACGCGCCGTCGTCGTCTTCGATGTCGCCACCGGCAAAGAGCTCGGCTCCTCGCGCGGGCCGCGTTGGTCGATGGCCAACGCGATCACGAACGATGGCGCATTCGCGGTCTCGAGCCATGAAGCCGGCGCCGCGACCGTCTGGGATGCAGCGACTGGCGCGGTGATCGCGACGTTGCCGATCGAGGGATTCGTGCTCGCGATGGCCTTGCAGCCTGCGCGCGCCGATGCGTCGGGGACGATGCACAACCGCCTCATCGCGCTCGCGACCGACGCGGGCATGGTGCGCGTCTACACGATGCCGCGCGGCGGAAGCGCCGGAGGCGAACTCGTGGCCGAGGCTCGCTGCAACGGCGGCATCCGCACGGTTGCGTTCTCGCCGGACGGTGCGTTGCTCGCGACCGGCGCCTCGGACCGCACGGCGCGGCTGTGGCGCATCGACGGACTGC
>CAIYFF010000615.1 GCA_903925435.1 uncultured Planctomycetota bacterium
CGGTCGATCGTCAGCGTGCACGGCGCAGCGCCGCACAGGCCACGTGCCTCACGGCGTCAGCAAGCCTTCGCGGATCGCGACGCGCGCGATCTCGGCCGCCGAGTGGATGTCGAGCTTGCGCTGCAAGTTCTCGCGGTGCTTCTTCACCGTGCCGAGCGAGATCTCGAGGATGCGCGCCACTTCCTTGTTGGCCTTGCCCACCGCGATGAGTTGGAACACTTCGCGTTCGCGCGCAGTGAGCCCGGGAAGGTTGCGCGCGAGCGGCTCAGGATCGCCTTCGTGCTCGCTGCGCACCGCGCCGAGGAACGACGCGGCGACGCGCGGCGTCACGAACGACTCACCGCGATGGATCGACTCGATCGCCGGCGCGAGTTCGCGCGGATCGGACGACTTGGTGATGTAGCCATCGGCGCCAGCGCGCAGCGCCTGGAACACGAAGTCACGGCTCTCGTGTTGCGAAGCGATCAGCACCTTGGTGCCCGGAGATGCCTTCTTGATCGGAGCGACCGCATCGAGGCCCGACAGGCCAGGCATGCGGATGTCGAGGATCACGAGCTCGGGCTTGACCTTGGTGATGCGCTCGATCGCGTCGCGCGCATCGCCGCTCTCGCCCACGACCTCGAACGACCCCGCCTTCTCCAGCAGCGCGCGCAGTCCTGCGCGCACGAGCGACTCGTCGTCGACTAGGAAGATCGAGATCTTGGTCTGTATGTCACTCATCACGGCTCCGGTTCTCATTGTGTCGTTCCCCTTTTCTGTTCGTTGAGCTCGCAGCATGCGGTGCGCAACGGACAGGACCACTAGCTGATCTTCGTAGAATCCGCATGAACAACGGATGCCACGCAACGGGACGGCTCGCGGAGGTTAACACGTAGTGCTCCCTTGTAGGCATGGACCAATACGGCGACCTGCATACCGTCGTGCCCCTAGCCGCAGGTCACGCCTGCCTAGAATCGGCCACCCGAAGGAACCGGACACCATGCCTCTGCCAGCAAACGACCGCCCTTCCGACCGGGAGACGGTCCCCGAGGCCCTGCTCGCGGCTCCGCCTGCGCCGTGGCGGGAGATTGGCAAGTGCCTTCTCAACAACACCGTAGAGCCCGTCTTGCTGATCGACGCGAGTGGTCGCATCGAAGCCTGCAGCCCGGCAGCGCAGCGCCTGCTTGGCTACCAAAAGACACATCTTGTCGGACTCGACACGCGGGCGCTGATACCGCCGGAGCACAGAGACAGCTTCCCGGGTTGGATCGAGAAGTTCACACGCATGCAGCAGCAGCCGCGATCGCAGCAAGTGCTGGAGATCGAAGGATGGACTTCGACGGGCGCCCGTATCCCCCTCGATCTGACGGTGATCGAGTTGATGGACGCAGGGCGCCGGAAGTTTCTCACCATCCTGCGCGATGCGAGCGAGCGCAAACACATGCAGGAGCACCTGCGCCGCGAACGCGACCTCGCGGAGCGATTGGTCGACACGGCGCCCACACTCGTGCGCGTGCTCGACCTCGAAGGCAGGCTCATGCGCGCCAACCAGATGTTCGCGCTGATGACCGGGCTCAGCCCAGCCGACTACGAAGGCAAGGCCTGGATCGATCACTTCACCACGCCCGAGGACCGAGACGAGTGTCGCGCGCACTTCCTCGCGCTACTAGCCGGACATCAGCCCGCCGCACCTCGCATCGCGACGCTCGTGACGTCCGACGGAAGGCGACGCCGCATCCAGTGGCATAGCACGTTGCTGCGCGACCGCGGCGACACGATCGGCGTGCTGTCCATCGGACTCGACGTCACCGATGCGCAGCGCACGGAGGAGATGCTCGTCCGATCGCAGAAGATGGAGGCCGTCGGGCGACTGACCGGCGGCATCGCCCATGACTTCAACAACCTGCTCATGGGCGTGCTCGGCTGCTGCCGCATGGCCTTGGAACGACTGGACGAGCAGCACTCGGCTCGGCCCATGATCGAGGAAATCGCGCGCTCCGCGGAGCGAAGCGTTCAGCTGACGCGGCGCTTGCTGATCTTCAGCCGTCGGGAGCCCGCGTCCCGCTGCGTGGTCGACGTGCTGGACATCGCGCGGGCCGTCTGTGGGATCGCGCGACAGTTGATCGGCGAGGACATCTCGCTCTCGACCCGGTTCTCCTGCGCACAAGCTCTCGTCGATGGCGACCCAACGCAACTCGAGCAAGCGCTCATGAACCTCGTCATCAATGCGCGTGACGCAATGCCTGATGGCGGCGACGTGATGATCCGGGTGCGCGAGGACAACGCTCCTGCTCCGCTCGCCGACGCCGGGAACGTGACGATCGAGGTCGAGGACACCGGATGCGGCATGACCCCCGAAGTGCAGCAGCGCATGTTCGAACCGTTCTTCACGACCAAGCCGCCGGGCCAAGGCACGGGACTCGGTCTGCCCACGGTGTTTGGCATCGTTTCGCGCATGCACGGCCAGATCGATGTGCAGTCCGCGCCAGGGTTGGGCACGAAGTTCCGCATCACGCTGCCGCGATCCAAGCACCCAAAGTCCATGCCCTTGGAAGCAGCGGGCGATCAGCGTTCGAGTCCGCCGCAAGCGCGCGGTGAAACCGTGCTGCTCGTCGAAGACGAGGCGATCGTGCGCCTCACGCTGCAGGACTCCCTTCGGCTGCTTGGCTACCAGGTCCACATCGCAGCCGACGCCAAGGAAGCCCTTGCCCTGATGCAGTCTGGAACCCGCTTCGACTTGGTGCTGACCGATGTGGTGCTACCGGGAATGAGCGGGCCGGAGATGGCCCAGCAGATTCGCACGGCGAAGCCATCGGCGCGGATCGTGTTCATGTCGGCGCACGACCATGAGCATCTCGTTCGCAGCGCGAAACTCAGGCCAGACGACATCTCGCTCGAGAAGCCGTTCTCACTCGATGTGCTCGCCACAAAGCTGCGGGAAGCGTTCGACTCAAGACGCGTCCAGGGATCGTGAGGCCAGCAGCCTGTGGATAGGAGCCGTTGCTCCACAGGCAGTTGGCAGGCTGCGATCAAGAGCCCTGGTGCGCCGCGAGTTCGACCGCGCGCGGCTGCGGAAAGACCAGCACCGGCATCCGGGAGCGGCGCAGCACGGACTCGGCGACGCTTCCCATCACGAACCTTCGCAGGCCCGACCTGCCATGGCTCGCCATGGCGATCATGTCCACTCCGTGCTCGCCGGCCCATGCCACGGCTTCGGATGCAGTATCCGGTCCGCGCAGCAGAGCCGTCGACACTTCGCAGGTGCGCGGGAATCGACTCGCCAGGTCATCGAGTCGCCGCTTCGCATCCTCGTCACGCTCGTATTGCACTGCGACGGGCATCGCGGTCGCCACCGCAGCACCGACCGGCCTCACCGCAGCGGTCTCCACCACGTGCAGCAAGGTGACGCGCGCACCGAGAAGGTCCGCAAGTTCGACAACCGGCGCAAATGCGCGTTCGGAGTCCGCCGAGAAGTCGGTGAGTAGCAGGATGTGACGGCTCATGGGCACATCGTGTGACGGCGATGCCCGACACGGCATCGGCTCATGTGCTGGCACAATCCGCGCGCAGTCCGCAGTGCTCCGCTATCCGCTCAGACGCGCGGCAACGTGAGCCACGCGATCGTTCCGCCGCCAGCGCGCGCGCGCAGACCGATGCGTCCGCCATGGCGCTCGACGATGCGGCGCGCCGTGGCGAGCGACAGGCCCACGCCTTGGATCGCGTCCCACGCATGCAGCCGTTCGAACGGAGTGAACACCGACTCCAAGTTGGCGGTCTCGATGCCACAGCCTCGGTCGGCGAACTCAAAGCGCCACGCGTCGCCGTCTGCAACCGCCGACACCGCGACGTGCGCCGGCATCTCTGTCGTGTAGCGGATCGCGTTGTCGAGCAGCGCCGCAAAGACGCGCCGCAAGGCAGGGGCATGGCCCTTCACCGCAGGCAGCGAACCACGCACTTCGATGTCCGCTCGCTCGAACTTCGCCTCGCCGCTCCTACGCACTGCAGCTTCGGCCTCGGCGAAGACCGCGTTGCAGTCCACGGCAGACAGTGCGGGCAGCGGCAAGTCCGCATCGACGTATTCGACGCAGGCGCGGGCGATGCGCGTCATGCGCTGCAGACCAGAAGACGCTTCGTCGAGCATCGCCGCCATCTGCGCGTCGTCGCGACGCATCACCGACATCAGCATCGTGAGGCCACTGACCGGAGTCATCAGCTCGTGGCGCGCGCGGTGCGCGAAGTCCGAACAGGCGCGCATGCGCTGCAGTGCGAAGTCCTCTGGTTCCATCTGAGCAGACGAAACGAACGCACTGGCCTCGACGTTTCAAGGCTGCTGTTCGAAGGCACACGCGCCTGCTTGCGCACGGACTAGCAACAAATCGCCACCCACAACCGAACCATGACGAGCCAAGCAACCCGCATTCTGTCGCGCGCATCCGCCAAGCGGCCCGCGTCCACGACAAGCGCCAGTCCAGCCAAGAAGCAGCGCTGGGTCTACGCATTCGGCGATCTCCCGCTCGTGATCCGTCGCGTCGGCTCGTGGGACGCGGTGAAGGGACTGCTCGGCGGAAAGGGCGCAAATCTCGCGGAGATGACGCGCCTTTCCCTGCCGGTGCCGCCCGGCTTCGTACTCACGACCGAGGCCTGCAATGCGTTCTTGAAGAACGGCAGCCAGTTCCCCGACGGCATGTGGGAAGAGGCGCTGCGCAGCTTGAAGCATCTGGAGAAGAAGACGGGGCTCCGGCTCGGCGACCCGCAGCGACCTCTGCTCGTGTCGTGTCGTTCGGGCGCGAAGTTCTCGATGCCCGGGATGATGGACACCGTGCTCGACATCGGCCTAGACGACGCAGTCGCAGACGGCCTCGTGCGCAGCACCGGCGACGAACGCTTCGTGTTCGACGCCTACCGCAGGCTCGTGCAGATGTATGGCAGCGTGGTGCTCGGCATACCGAGCGAACGCTTCGAGGCCTTGCTGTAAAGCGCGAGGGTGCGCAGCGGCGTAGCGAGCGACTCCGACCTGCCTGCAGGCGAACTGCGTGGCCTCGTGCTGTCCTTCAAGGACGAGGTGTTCCGCGTCACGAAGAAGCCGTTCCCCGAGGCCGCGATCGACCAACTGCGCGGCGCTGTGATGGCGGTGTTCTCGTCGTGGAACGGCAAGCGCGCCATCGACTACCGCAACGCGAGTGGCATCCCGCACGACCTCGGCACCGCAGTCAACATCGTCAAGATGGTCTACGGCAACCTCGGCGATCGATCCGGGACTGGCGTCGCGACCACACGCAACGTGACCGACGGCGAGGACGAGCCGGAGGGCGACTTCCTGATGCGCGCGCAGGGCGAAGACGTCGTCTCCGGCACGCGACGAACTCGACCGATCGCCGAACTGCGAGAGGAGATGCCACGCATCCACGCGCAGCTCGTGCGCCACATGAAACGACTCGAAAAGCACTGCCGTGACGTGCAGGACGTCGAGTTCACGATCGAGAACGGCGAGCTGTGGATGCTGCAGACGCGCGACGCAAAACGCACCGCGCGCGCAGCGGTGCGCATCGCCGTCGATCTCGCGGACGCTCGGCGCATCACGCGACAAGAAGCGGTCGCGCGCGTGACGCCCGAGCACATCGAGACCTTCCTGCACCCGCAGCTCGAAGCAAAGTCGAAGCGCGCGGCAATCGACAAGGGACTGTTGCTCGCCAAGGGACTCAACGTGTCGCCGGGCGCGGCCATCGGGCGCATCGCGTTTGATGCGGACACAGCAGAGCGCATGTCCAAGGCAGGCGCCGATCCCGTCGTGCTCGTTCGAGCGGAGACGCGGCCTGACGATGTTCACGGCATGCTCGCGTCGGCGGGCACGGTCACGACGCGCGGCGGGCGCACGAGCCACGCGGCGCTCGTGGCGCGGCAGTTCGGCAAACCGGCGGTCGTTGGTTGCCAGGATCTCGTGATCGACGCCGAGCACAAACGCATGCAGACCGCATCGGGCCGCGTGCTCTGCGAAGGCGACTGGCTGTCGCTCGATGGATCCACCGGCGAGGTGTTCGCAGGCAAGCTCGCGACGTTCGTTCCCGACGTGCAGGATCCGTATCTCACCAAGCTGCTGTCGTGGGCCGATGCGATCCGACGACTCGAGGTCTGGGCCAATGCGGACTACGGCCGCGACGCGCAACGCGCGCGCGAGTTCGGGGCGCAGGGCATCGGCCTCTGCCGCACCGAGCACATGTTCTTCGAGACCGACCGACTGCCCGTCGTGCAGAGCCTGATCCTGGCCAAGACGGAGGGAGAGAGGCGCGAGGCGCTCGACAAGCTGCTGCCGATGCAGCGCGCAGACTTCGCCAAGCTGTTCGAAGTGATGAACGGGTTGCCGGTGACGATCCGCCTGCTCGACCCGCCGCTGCACGAGTTCTTGCCAGACCGCGACACGCTCGCGGCGGAAGTGACGGACTTGCGCGCGCGCCTGCGGCTCCACGACGGCGATCCAAAGCAGGTGCAAGCAACGCTGCGCGACAAAGAAGCGATGCTGCAGAGCGTCGACGCGCTGCGGGAACAGAACCCGATGCTCGGCCGCCGCGGCGTTCGCCTCGGCATCCACATGCCCGAGTTGGTCCGAATGCAGGTGCGCGCAATCGTCGAGGCTGCATGCGAAGCCGTGCGCAAGAAGCAGCGCGTCTCGCCGAAGGTGATGATCCCGCTCACGGCGATCAGCACAGAACTCGAGATGGAGCGAGCCGTGCTCGAGGACGAAGCACGGCTGGTGATGGAAGAACTCGGCATCCGCGTCAAAGTGCAGTTCGGCACAATGATCGAAGTGCCGCGCGCAGCGCTCGTCGCGGACCGCATCGCGCGTCACGCTGAGTTCTTCTCGTTCGGCACCAACGACCTGACGCAAACGACGTTCGGCATCTCGCGCGATGACGCGGAGACCGGATTCCTCGTCGAGTACCTGCAGAAGGGCATCCTCAAGACCAATCCGTTCGCGACGCTCGACGTGTCCGGCGTCGGCAGCCTGATGCGGATTTGCGTCGAGCGCGGCCGCGCGACCCGGGAGGGGCTGCATATCGGCATCTGCGGTGAGCACGGCGGCGATCCGAAGTCGATCGCGTTCTGCCACGAGATCGGACTCGACTACGTCTCGTGCTCGCCGTTCCGCGTGCCCGTCGCTCGCCTCGCTGCTGCCCACGCAGCGATGGGAGGCAAGGTGGACCAGCGCTGACCGCGCACCGGCGCGGCAGGGCTCGCTCAGATGCCGAACGGGTAGGTGTCCGGCATGCCTTCGAGTTCGGCGACTTGCAGCGGATCGATCGCCGTCGTCACGTCGAACCAGACGTATTCGTCGAACTGCCGCGACAGCGCCGCGTGCAGGTAGTGGCTCTGCAGTTCGGTCTCCGGCCGGTAGATCACGCCGATCGCGCGCTGCAGCGTCTCGCGATGGAACTCGGTGCGCAGCTCCTCCTTCTTCGGCTCGCGGAACGACAGCACAAACGCGGGGATCGCCGCATCGTGGCAGATGCGTTCGAAGCTGTGCGCGTGCGACGGCCGCACGGCTTTGCGCTCCATCGGGCCGCCCCAATACGAAGCCGCTGCGACGACGCCGCGGTCGGTGCCAAACCCTAGCCGCACACTCGCGTCGCCAAATCGCTCACGGCACAGCTCCCCGAGGTTCCATTCGCCGCGCGCGGACATCGACGTGGCGGCAGCATCGCCAACGTGCGAGTTGTGCGCCCACACCACCGCCTTGGCAGCCGGGCCATGGAAGTCGAGCAATCGGCCGAGGCTGTCCGCCATGTGCGCGTCGCGCAGGTTCCACGACTCCGCGCTGCCTCGCCACATCGCACGGTAGTACGCCTCGGCATCGCGCACGACGTGCGCGTGCTGCATCGCCTCGAACCAATCCTCATCCGTGGTCTTCATGCGTTCGACTCGATGCGCAAGAACGTCCTGCAGCACGAGCGCCACGTCGGCCTCGCAACTCCGCCACTGGCCGTCCGCCGCCGCACGACCGTAGGCGGCAGGATCCGACTGCCACGGCGTAAGGCATGCGTAGCGTTCGCGAGCGAGCTTGGCGGCCTCTGGCATGTGAACGTCGACGAATCGCAACGCTGCGTCGATCGACGCGTAGAGCCCATAGACGTCAAGGCCCGCAAAGCGGACGCGCTGGCCCAGCGGACGATCCATGTTGCGCGCGCGCAACCAATCGACGAAGTCTCGCGTCTCACGATTGCGCCACATCCAAGCCGGGAATCGCGCAAACGCCTGCCACTCGCCGCGAGGCACTTCGCGGTCGCGCACGTAATGGTCGATGCGCGCGGCATCGGGCCAGTCCGCTTCGCACGCGACGATCGTGAAGCCGTGGCGTTCGACAAGGCGCTGCGTGATGCGCGCGCGCATTCGATAGAACTCGGATGTGCCATGCGTGGCCTCGCCGAGCAACACGACGCGTGCGCTCGCAAGACGAGAGCAGAGTGGATCGAGGTCGGCGCTCTCGAGGTCGGAGAACGGCTCCGCGCACTCCCCGACCAGCAACGAACGCGACGGCGCGACCGCCCGAACCGACTCGCGTCGCAAGTCGACCTGGAACCCTTCTTTGCCGACCAACGGCACAAAGCGCACGTCGGCAAGTCTCTCCGTGCGGAACGTCTCGGCGCCGAGACGCCGAACGCGCACCAGCTCCTGCATCCCGACTTGTTCGCCGACCGGCATCACCAGGCGGCCGCCGATGCGCAGCTGTCGTCGCAGCGAATCGGGGACTTCAGGCCCGCCAGCAGCGACGACAATCGCATCGAACGGAGCTTCTTCCGGCCAACCCAGCGTGCCGTCCGAGCAGCGAACGTGGACGTTGGTGTAGCCATCGCGCGCGAGCCGCTGCTCCGCCAACTTGCTGAGCTTCTCGAAGCGTTCGATCGTGAAGACTCGGGCCGCGATCTCCGCAATGGCAGCCGCCGCGTAACCCGATCCAGTGCCCACTTCGAGCACGCGGTCGTTCGGATCCAGCTCCAGAGCGTCGAGCATGAACGCGACGATGTAGGGCTGCGAGATCGTCTGCTCCTCCTCGATCGGCAGCGCGGTGTCGTCGTAGGCGAACTCGCCAAGCCACGAAGGCACGTAGCCCGAACGATCGACGCTTCGCATCGCCGCGAGCACGCGCGGCGATGCGATTCCACGAGCGGCAATCTGGCGCCGCACCATCTCTTCGCGCTTGGTTCGAAGCTCCGATTCTTTTGCTTGCCGGATCATGGCGTTCCTCACACGGATGCTGTCGCGGACTCCGCGGCCGCGGCGAGGTCGAGAACTGCGGGCAGCCTGCACGCAGACGTGACGTAGCGAGTGCGAAGGCGCTGCACGCAAGCGCGCACGCGCCCCGGCGTGCCGAGGTCGGTCCATCCGCACGGCGGCGCAACGCGCAAATCGAGGAACGGCTCCGACCCCTGCAGCACGTCGCGCGAGAAGTCCGCTGACTCCACCATCGAGTAGAGCGACTCCGCCCGCGACGGTCCCTCTTCTGGCCGCGCCCAACGGAACGCGGCGTGCATGCGCGGCAAGCGGCGCTCGTACAGCTGCAACAACGACGCCAAAGGCGACGCGAGCAGCATGGTGTTCCACACCGCTCCGACGCGCAGCAGTGCGGCCGCTTCGGCAGCCGTTGGCTTCTCCACGAACGACGACACGCCCATCGTCGGCGTCGACGAGCGCACCGGGACGATGTAGCCATACTCCGGATCGGGAGAGTCCGCTGCCATGCCGACGAGCACAGGTCGCCCTGAACGCGAGCGCGCCTGCGCTGCGAGCAACGCTGCAGCAAGCGCACCCTCGTCCGCCACGAAGTGGTCTGCGGGCAGCATCGTCACGTGCGCCTGAGGATCGATGGACTCGATCGTGCGCAGGCCAAGCAACACGCCCGCGGCGGTTCCCTTGTCGCATGGCTGCACGACGACGCGGACGTTGCTGCCATCGAACTCGCGCTCCCACCACCTCGCGTGGTCGCGAGCCACCACCACGACGACGTTCTCGCGCGCCGACAGCAACTCAGCCCGCGCGACCGCGTCGCCGAGCAGCGAGCGCCCGCCGAACAAGGAGCAGTACTGCTTGGGCACACGCACTCCACCACTCGTCGTCGTCAAGGACGCGAGTCGGTTGCCGCTGCCAGCGGCAAGCACGAGCGCAAACTTCCCACTGCGTCGATCATCGAACATGGCTGTTCCTCAGGACCTTTGACTAGAGGCAAGCGCTGCTGCTGCGGCGGCCTTCGCTGCCGGCACCGTCGCGCGCTTTGGATGTGCTGCGCAAACCGACGCCATGGTCTGCACGAGTTCGCGGCCCATCGACGCGTCGTGCGACGCAATACGGGCGATGTCATTCATCGACAAGATGCCGACGAGCTTGCCAGCGTCGTCGACGACAGGAAGGCGACGCACCTTGGCTTTGCGCATCGCGTCCGCTGCGCGCGCCACGTCCTCATCCGCGCGGCACACGGCGATGTCGTGGGACATCGATTCGCGGACGCGGATCTCCGCGAGCCGCTTGCCGCGCGTGTAGGCGCCCATGCAGATGTCGCGGTCCGTGATCGTCGCGCCGACTGCGCCCGTGGTGTCGACCACCGGAAGCACACCGCAGTCGTGCTCCCACAGGAGCTTCGCCGCGTGTTCGAGGGAGTCCTGTGGACGGCAGGACGCAACGGGGGAAGTCATCAGTTCGCGCACTCGCATGGATCGTTCTCCTTGGCGGACGCGCCCATCGCGCCACTGCCACGCCAGCAATCGACCGCAAGGAAACCAGCGCGGCGATACGAAGGAGAGACCCCCTCAAACGAGCGTGCTGCGCAGTGGGCGTTCGCCAACGCGCCCTGGTCGTGCAGATCAGTCGCCGCGATCGGACAGCGCGCGGCGTGAAGACCGCCAGAGCCGGATCCCGAGCATCGCCGCTGCCGTGAATCCGGCGAGGCCGAGCGCAGACACATTGCCGATGCGGGGCGGCGCGGCGCTCGCCCACAGCGAAGCGGATGCGAGCACGAGGGCGGCAGTCAGGATGCCAAGCGTGAGGCGATTGACGCTGTCGTCGAGATGGCGATGTTCGAGGCGCACCCGGAACGAGCCCTGGCCCATGCGATCGATCGTGCGACGCAGTCCTGAAGGAAACGCGGCAACGAGGCGTTCCCATTCGCGCGACGCTCGCATCACGCGGGCAGCGACGCGACGAGGAGCCCAACGCATGCGCACGGCGCGTCGACAAACAGGCGCGGCGATCTGCGCGAGGCTGAAGTTCCGGTCGAGCATGCGCGACGATCCTTCGAGCACGACGACCGTGCGCAACAACATCGCGAGCGATGCGGGCAACGCGAGTCGATGGCGATGCAGCACGCCGAACACGGCGCCGAGGAACTCGCCGATCTCCACTCGCTGCAGCGGCGTGTCGATGTGGTCGTCGAGGATCTCCGCAAGGTCTGCGCCGAGCGCCTCGCGATCGGCTCGCTGCTCGCCGCGACAGATCTGCAGCAGGCAATCGGCAAGATCCGACGAGCGACGGTCGACGGCGAGCAACATCAGATCTTCGAGTTGCTCGCGCAGCATGGGGTCGATGCGAGCCGCCATCCCGCAATCGAGAATCCCAAGCACGCCGTCCTCGAGCCACAGCAGGTTTCCTGGATGAGGATCCGCGTGGAAGAACCCGTCGCGGAACACCATGTCGAGCCACGCCTTCGCGCCGATGCGCGCGATCGCGCGCTGGTCCGCTGCGCGCTCGTGCAACGCCGCGGCGTCGGAAATCGGCGTGCCACGGAAGCGCTCCATCGTCAGCGCGCCGCGCGAGCAAAGGCCCTCCTTTGCGTGTGGGAAACGCACGCTGCCATCCTGCGCAAACGCGGCGGCGAACCGTTCCATGTTGGCGCGCTCGTGCTGCATGTCGAGTTCGCGCAACAGCGAGCGGTGCAACTGCCGCGCCACC
>CAIYFF010000616.1 GCA_903925435.1 uncultured Planctomycetota bacterium
AGGCTACTGGCCTTATAGAGATCGCGGGATCCATGATCGCACGCATTTGAGGTTTTTCACAAAGCGCAACGTCTACGAACTATTCGATCAGGCAAAAATGAAGATCGAGCGAATAGAGACCAACTATCGACTGCGTGAGAGGCCCAAGAGCATCAACCGAATCGCGAAGTGGTTCGCATTGCCTGGCCTTAGGAACTTCCTCGCGTTCCAGTACATCGTGCGCGCGGTGCGATGGTAATGCGCGACTGTGCTCCACAGTTTTGGTGTGCGATTGCTGGAGGATCTGCATGAACATTGCGTTCCTGCGCAAGAAGTACAGCTTCCACGGCGGCTCCGAGCGCTACTTGCACAGCCTGGCTACGCACATGGTGCGCAACGGCCACGAGGTTCACATCTACGCGTCCGAATGGGCGGACGGCACGGAGATGCAAGGGATCCACGTGCATCGTGTGCGTTGCTGGACGGTGAATTCGTTCTTGCGCGACCTTTCCTTCGCATGGTTCGCCCGCGCAGCCGTTCTCCGGAATCGGCACGACATCGTGCAGACGCATGCGAAGACCTTGGTGCATGACATCTACCGAGGCGGCGACGGTTGTCATGTCGAGTGGTTGCGTCAACGTTGGCGAAGGTCAGGTTGGCTCACCCGGTTGCGCACGGTGCTCAACCCCCACAACTGGCTCAACCTGTGGCTGGAACGCTGGATCTTGCGCGGTGGGCGCTTCCAGCGGGTGCTGGCCATCAGCGAAATGGTGAAGCGCGACATGGTGCGCAACTACGGCGTTCCAGTTGAGCGAATCGACGTCGTGTACAACGGGGTCGACACGGATCTCTTCCACCCTGCAAAGCGCGCAGGGCTCGGCGCCGCAGTGCGCACGAGGCACGGAGTGTCCTCCGGAGAGCGAGTCGCCTTGTTCGTGGGATCGGGATTCGAACGCAAAGGTGTTCGACCTTTGCTCGAAGCGGCAAAGCGCGTGCGTGGCCCGTTGGTCGTGCTCGTGGTGGGCCGCGGAAAGCCCATCGAGATCCAGGGAATGCCTGCTGACAAGCGAGTGGTGTTCTGTGGTCCGCAACCGGATGCGGCCAGCTACTACTGCGCAGCCGACGTCTTCGTGTTCCCCACGATGTACGAACCGTTCGGCAACGTGCACCTCGAAGCTCTCGCGAGCGGCGTCACGGTCGTCACGACGAGGCTCGCGGGCGGGGCGGAACTCATCGAGGAAGGCGTGAATGGTCACGTCGTCGACGTGCCCGAGGACGCGGACCGGATCGCCCGCGCCATCGAAGACCTTACGGATCCGGATCGTCTCGATGCGAGGAGGGCAGCGGCTCGTCGCACCGCCGAGCGATTCTCCTTCGATCGCCACATCGAGGCAGCGATGGACGTCTACGAGCGTGTGATGCTGGAGCGCGGCGCGACTCGTTGACACTGCGCTGCGCAGCTCATGCTTCCCGCAACTTCCGCTTCTGGATCTTGCCCGAGCCCGTCTTGGGCAGCGCGTCCAGGATGCGCACGATCCGCGGCGCCTTGTAGTGCGCGATGCGCGCGCGGCAGAACGCGACCAACTCATCGACGTCGATGCGCATGCCGTTTCGCGGCACCACCGCGACGGAGACCACTTCGCCCCACAATGGGTCCGGCGTTCCGAACACGGCGCATTCGAGCACGGCGGGGTGTTGGTAGACGACGTTCTCGACTTCGGTCGAGAACACCGTCTCGGCGCCCGTCTTGATGACGTCCTTCTTGCGATCGACGATGTTGACGAAGCCGTGCGCGTCGATCGTCGCGAGGTCGCCGGTGCACAAGTAGCCGTCGCGGTCGAACGCGGCCTTCGTGGCCTCGGGGTTGCGCCAATAGCCTTTCGTCACCGTGGCGCCGCGCACGCGGATCTCACCGACTTCCTTGTCGTCGCGCGCGATGTGCGAGCCATCGTCGCGCACGACGCGGAGGTCGACGCCGTAGAACGCGCGGCCGGTGCGGCACTGCAGCGCGAGTTGCTGGTCGGGCGGCAGCTGCTTCTGCGCAACGTCGAGCAAGCTCAGCGTGAGGTAGGGGCTCGTCTCCGTCATCCCGTAGGTCTGCACGTAGGTGCAGCGGAACGTCGCGATCACCTGCTTCACGACCTCGGGCGCGATCGAAGCACCGCCGCTCAGCATCGCGCGCAGCGAGAACGCGCGCTGTGCTGCGCCCTGCTCCTTCACCATCAGGTTGAGCATCGTCGGCACGAGGTTGGTGATCGTGACGCGATGGCGCTGCAGCAGGTCGAGTGCCTGCACGGGAGCAAAGCGCGGCAAGAACACGTGCTCGCCCGCGATCTGCGTGATCGCAAACGTGGCCCATGCGTCGGCCAGATGGAACATCGGCGCGATGTGCGCCCAGCGATCGCTCGACGACAGCTGCAGTTCGCGCACGGCGGACGCGGCGTGCGTGCCGACGTTGCCGTGCGTCAGCATCACGCCCTTCGGGTTCCCGGTCGTGCCGCTCGTGTAGTAGAGGTGCGCGACCGCGTCGTTGTCCTCTGGCGGCGCGTTGAGCGCTGCGCCATGCGCATCCTCGCGCAGTAAGTCCTCGACGGAGAGCACGGCTCCCGCGACGGACAGGAGCGCGTTCGCGGTGGGCGCGAACTCGCGCTCAAACAGCAGCGCCTTGGTCTCCGCATGCGCGAGCACGTTTTGCATCTCGCCTTCGCTGAGACGCCAGTTGAGCGGCACGAAGATCGCGCCAAGCCGCGCGGCCGCGAAGTAGGCGAGGAAGTGCTCCGGCGTGTTGGCAAGCAGTCCGCCGATGCGATCGCCAGCGTGCACGCCGCGCGCTGCGAGCGCCGCTGCGAGCCGTTCGGTCTGCGCGAGCGCGTCCGCGTAGCAGATCGTGCGGTCGTCGGTCGTGAGTGCGCGCGCATGCGGGGCCTTCCTGGCAGCGTCGCGGAGCAAGGAGAACAAGTTCACGGGGCAGTGCTGTAGCGGCCGCTTGTGGCGTGCGAAAGCGGCGGGTGCCGTGGTTGCGGCGGCGGCCGATGTCCGGTCCGATGCGTCTTGGCGTTGTTCTGCGCCGACCCAACTCGTGGACCAACCCCAAGACCCAAGCCTGCCCGCGCCGGCACCTACGGCCCAGCCCGCGCCCGCGCCTGTCGGGCCAACTTCGCTGCCGATCCTCTACCAGGACGACGCGATCGTCGCGGTCAGCAAGCCGAGCGGGCTCTTGGTGCATCGCGACGAACGCAACCCCGATGCGCCCGCGGTGCTGCAGATCGTGCGCGACCAGTTGGGCAAGTTCCTGTTCCCGGTGCATCGGCTCGACCGCGCGACGTCGGGCATCCTGGTCTACGCGTTCTCGCGCGACCTCGCCGCGGACCTGCAGAAGAGCCTGATGGCCGAGTCGGCGCAGAAGGAATACCAGGCGCTCGTGCGCTGGCCGGGGAGCTTCCCCGACCTCCGCGACCGCTGGGTCTGCGATCGGCCGCTGCACGACGACAAGGACATCGCGCGCGAGGCCCATTCGGAGTTCTGGCTCACGGAGCAGTTCCGGCGCGCGGCGTTGATCGGTTGCCGCATCGCGACCGGGCGCTACCACCAGATCCGCCGCCACCTCAACCACTGCGGGCGCCACATCCTCGGCGACACGACCCACGGCAAGGGTCGGCTCAACGACCTCTACCGGACCCGCTACGGACTCGACCGGCTGTTCCTGCACGCCGCGCGGTTGGCTCTCAAGCACCCGGTCACCGGGGAGTCGTTGGAGTTCCTGGATCCGCTGCCGCCGGAGTTGGTGGCCGTCTTGGACCGCATCCGGCAGGAGCCGCCGCCGCCTGTTGTGGAGGGGTAGAAATACTGTCTCGCTACAGGTAGCCCCTGCTGGAGGGCCGCTCCGCAGGGGCCTGTGGAATGAAAAGGCTTGACTGGTTTTGGTCGCGCATCAATATGCGATCCGTCCCTGGTGCATTTTACGGTGCGACCGGATTCCAGGCGCTGTGCCGAGTTCGGGATCAACAGACGTAAGTCTCGGGGATTTGACATCTTGCAACGGGTCGCCTGATTGGAACTCCTCCGGTCCGGCGAAAACGGCCTCTCCGCCTGTGCGCAGCCCATGCGACCGGCGGGCCTCATCGCGGCATGAATCCGAACAAAAAGATCGATCTCGCTGGTGGTGGCTACTGCCTCTACTCCCCGCGGGTCCCTCGCTTCGTCGACAGCCTGGGTTTTGCGGACGAGGTGCTGATTTCCAACGCGCCTGTGTCGCTGCTCTACGCCCTCGCGATCGTCGAGAAGGGTAGGCCGCGCGCGCTCACGCTCGAGAAGATCGAGCAGGCGCAGGGCAAGGCGGTGCTGAGCTTCCACGATGGCTTCGGCCTCAAGGTCGTGGAGACGCGGTTCATCACGCAGGATGACCGCTTCGTCAGCCAGCTCGACTTCCACAACACCGGCAAGGAAGACCGCGAGGTCACGGTGGTGATGTGGTCGACGACCGATCCGGAAGGCGAGCCCGTCAGCCTCGAAGGCGACAGCTACCGCATCAAGCGCAACCTCAAGGCTGGTCAAGAGCCCGAGGTGCCGGTCGAGATCCACTACTCCAACCCGGACAGCAAGGGCGGGCGCTGCCTGCAGGCCTTCTTCTGCGAGGGCGGCAGCGACCGACCCGACTACGAAGAGACGCCGTGGTACGAGATGGAGGAGCTGCCGACGCCTCGCGCGAAGCGGCTCATGGAGAAGCCGAGCCCGATCATCGCGGGTTCGCGCGTCTACTGCGGCCTGTTCCGCGTGGTGCCGCTGAAGGCCAACGGCAAGGCGCAGCACCGCTTCGAAGCCAACGTCATCTTCAAGGGCAAGGGCGTCAACTTCCGTTCGCGCCGCCCGGATCAGAAGGACGAGAACAGCTACCAGGCGTTCTGGGAGAAGGTGCCGAAGTTCTCCTGCGACTGGAAGGAGATGGAGCGCGTCGTCCGCAATCGCTTTGAGCTGCTGTATCTGCTGCGCGCGCCGCACGGCGCTGGCAACTTCAGCTCGCCGGCCGTGTGCGAAGGCAACGGTCCGTTCCACGCGCCGACGAGCTTCTCGACGCCTGCGATCATGCGCGAGGCGCGCTGGCTGCAGGATCCGACGCTCGCGCGCGGTTGCCTCAAGCTGTTCTTCGACAACCTGCACCACAACGGGCAGGTCCCGGGCCGCGTCTACATGGCCGGCACGACGCAGGACTTCTACCACGCGGACTGGGGCGGCGGTTTCGAGTCGCTCGACGCGATCCACTCGGACAAGGCCACGAAGAAGGCCGTGTTGATGGCGATGCAGCGCTACGTGAAGTGGCTCGCCAACAACCGCGACCCTGAGGGCAGTGGCCTCACGGACATCGTCAATCACTTCGAGGCGGGCCAAGAGTTCTCGCGCCGCTACACGGTCATCGATGAGAAGGCCGATCGCGCGGTCGAGATGCTGGAGCAGTTCCGCCTGAAGGGCGTGGATGCCAGCACCTATCGCTACCGCATGGTGAAGTGGCTCTACAAGGTCGCCGACGAGATCCAGGAGAAGGCCATGGCCAACCGCTTCCAGGCGGAGGTCGAGGTCATCCAGGACACGATGCGTCGCAAGATGTGGGATGAGAAGGCGGGGCTCTTCATGGACCTCGATCCCGACAATCGCCGCAAGACCAACGTCAAGGCGGCCGTCGGCTTCTACCCGCTCGCGACGGACATCCCGAACCCCAAGATGGTCGAGCGCATGCTCGACACGCTTGGCGACAAGAAGGAGTTCTGGACCAAGTATCCGGTCCCGAGCGTGTCGATCAGCGATCCCTACTACGACGCGACGGGCCGCTGGAAGGGCACGCGCAAGAACTGCCCGTGGAACGGTCGCGTGTGGCCGAGCATCAACTGCCACATCCTCGAAGGCCTCACGATGTGGGCCGAGCGCGGCAACAAGAAGGCGCAGAAGCTCGCGGGCGACCTGCTCAAGAAGACCGTGTCGATGCTGTCGGGTTCGATCGACGGCGGCGAAGTGCCGAACAGCTACGAGCACTACAACCCGGAGACCGGGTTTGGCTCGCACTACCGCGGCGTGCACCGGTTCTTGAACAGCTTCCTGCTCGACAACGTGTTCCGCATCGCGGGCGGCTTCGCGATCCGTTACGGCGAGGTCCAGGACGACCCGATCCTGCAGGATCAGCCGGACTTCAAGTTGCAGGGCATGCCGCTCGGCAACAAGTTGTTCGACGTCGAGCGCAAGAACGGCCGCCTCAAGATCTCGCCGCACTGATCGCTCGTGGACGCCGCGCGCCCAATCGTCACGTTTGACGCGGTGCGCGCGGCGGCTCGCCGCATCGCGGGCCGCGTGCATCGCACCGAAGTGCGCACGTCGGCCACGCTCGATCGCGAGCTTTCGGCCCGCGTGTTCTTCAAGGCCGAGAACCTGCAGAAATGCGGGGCCTTCAAGGCGCGCGGCGCGGCCAACGCCGTGATGGCATTGTCCGAGGACGAAGCCAAGCGCGGCGTGATCACGCATAGCAGCGGCAATCACGCAGCAGCGCTCGCCTATGCGGCGCAGAGCCGTGGCATCGCGTGCACGGTCGTGATGCCCAAGACCGCGCCCAAAGTGAAGATCGACGCTGTGCGCGGCTATGGCGCCGAGATCGTGTTGTGCGAGGCGAAGGATCGCGACGCCGTTTGCGCGCGCGAGCAAGCAGCGCGCGGCGCCGTGATGGTGCACCCGTTCGAGAACCTCGAGGTGATTGCGGGCCAGGGCACCGCCGCGATGGAGTTGCTCGAAGACGTCGACGATCTCGACGTGATCTTCGTGCCGGTAGGCGGTGGTGGGCTGTGCGCTGGCACGGCGATCACCACCGCTGCGATGCGGCCATCGTGCCAAGTCATCGCAGCGGAGCCGCTCGCGGTCGATGACGCAGCGCGTTCGATGGCGACCGGCGTGCGCCAACCGCGCGTCGAGAACGCATGCACGTGGGGCGATGGCCTCATGACCGGACTCGGCGCGCCCAACTTCGAGATCCTGCTGAGCCACGGCCTGCGCGTGGTCACGGTCACCGAGGACGCGATGGTGGATGCCGCGCGCTTCTTCGTCGAACGCATGAAGCTCGTCGTCGAGCCGAGCAGCGCGACCGTGCTCGCGGCCATGCGCGCGATGGCAAATGAGCTCAAGGGCAAGCGCATCGGCGCGATCTTGAGCGGTGGCAACACGGACTTCGCGTGGCTCGCGCCCAACGCAGGCAAGGCAACGTGACGACGCGGAAGCGCAACGTGGCGATTGGCGCGATTGCGGTCGCCGTCGCGGTGGTCACAGCCGCATGCGCGACGCAGCGCGCGCTGCGCATCGAAGAGCCCGTGACACTCGTCGAGGACGCAGGCTGGTGCTGGTTTCAGGACGAACGCGCGATTGCGCTCGATGCAGACACGATCGCATTTGGCTCGGTCGCCAATGGCTCGCGCGACGCGGCGCGCCGTGGCGACATCCAGATCACGCAGTGGAACACCGCTGACGGATCCTGCAGCACGCTGGAACTGGAGGATCGCCTCGAACGCGACGACCACGACGTTCCCGCGTTGTGGATGCGCGACGACGGCCGCGTGCTCGCGACGTGGACGACGCACGGCAAGGACGAGGTGCTGCGTTCGCGCGTGTCGACCAAGCCGCGCGACGTTCGCGTATTCGAGCCGATGCGCAAAAGCGCGATCCCCGTGCGCAACGGCCACGGCGTGACCTACTCCAATCTGCATCGACTCGGCGACGCGCTCGTGTGCGTGTCGCGCGCGGATGGATGGAACCCGACCGTGCTCGTCGCCGCGGATGACGACGCATCGAAGTGGCAGAGCCGCGGCCGTTTGCTCGCGGGTCCTGGTCGGCCCTATCTCAAGTTTGCGAGCGCTGGCGGCAAGCTGCACTTCGTCGCAACCGAGCAGCATCCGCGCGATTTCGACAACAGCCTGTGGCATGGCGTGACCGACGCGACGGGCGACGTGTGCGCGTCGACTGGCGAAGCCGTTGGCGCATGGGGAATGGTCGCGCCGCAGCAGTGCACGCGCGTCTTCGAAGGCACAGCCGACGCAGTCGCGTGGCCATGCGATCTCGAGCTCGATGCGCAACAACGGCCCGTCGCGTTGTTCTCGGTGCAGAAGGATGGCCGCGGCAAGCCGCGCGGGCAGGGCGGCCTCGACCACCGCTATTGCTATGCGCGCTTTGATGGCGAGGCGTGGCGTGTGCGTGAGATCGCGTTCGCTGGCTCCAAGCTGTATTCGGGCGAGGACGACTACACCGGGCTCGCTTGCGTGTGGCCCGACGATCCATCGGTCGTGTTCGTCAGTTGCGATGTCGATCCGCGCACAGGCGAAGCGCTCGTGTCCAAGCGCGATGGCGAGCGGCACTGGGAGATCTTCATGGGCGTGACCGACGATTTGGGCGCCACGTTCACGTGGACGGCGATCACGCGCGATTCTCTGTGCGACAACCTGAGGCCCATCGCGCCGCGTTGGCGAACGGATCGCTGCGCGCTGCTGTGGTTGCGCGGCGAATTGCGCACCTACACGGACTACACGCTGGACGCGGTTGGCCTCGTCGTGGAGCCGCGCCGATGACGCGCGCATCGGCAATCGCGTGTGCCTTGGCGATTGCGATCGCCGGATGCGCATTGCCGAAGCCTCAGGACAAAGCGCGCTGCGTGACTGCGGTCGCGATGTCGGAGTTCACGTTCACCGACGCGCGCGCGTGGCGGTGGTGCGAAGAAGCTGGCTGCGCTGGCTGTCTCGAGCTGCTCGGCACCAGCGCGTACACGCCGCCGCATCGCTCGCCGGTCCACCTCGCAATGCTCGCCGAGCCTGACTTCGGGGACTTCGATCTGCGCCTAGAGGCGCAGCAGACCGGCCGCGAGTATCCGCATCGCGACCT
>CAIYFF010000617.1 GCA_903925435.1 uncultured Planctomycetota bacterium
GGGCCGCCGGGACTCGGAGTGCTCGCGTGCCGCGATGGCCTGCCGATGCGCAGCACAAAGCAAGGCGGAACGGGTTCGAGCCGCGCGCTCGACGAACATCCAACCGAGTGGCCGACGGCGTTCGAAGCAGGCACGCCCAACACGCCGGCGATCTACGGCCTCGATGCGGCGCTCGCGCTCGCGACGAAGAGCCAGCAGCGCGCGCGGCTCGACGCGTCGCTGGCAGCGCTCGCAGAACTGCAGGCCCGCATCGAACGCGACTCGCGCTTTGTGGTGTTCGCGCCGCGCGGCCCGCGCATGCCGGTGTTGTCGTTCGTGCGCCGCGACCTCGACCCGAGCGAACTCGCGGCGATCCTCGACGCCGCCGATGTTCACGTGCGCGCTGGCCACCACTGCGCGCCTTGGATCCACCGATTCCTTGGCTCCGAACTGGCGGGCACCGTTCGCGTGAGCCCGGGCCCAGAGATCACCGCAGACGACATTCTGCGGGTATCGGAAGTGTTGGCGTCTTGAGGAACTCCCACGCTTCGACGGCGATGCCGAAGAAGTCGTTCTCGTTGCCAAGGCCTGCTGGCAGATAGCGAAGGTGATCGGGCAAACCGATCGCGTAACGGTTGCCCGGCAAGCTGCCAGCGAGCAGCAGATCGCGCACGAGATCGCGCTGCGCCGACCACATCGCGAGACCGGGATGGCTGCCCCACCGCCACAGCGTGTCCTCGAACAATCGCCTGGCGGACTCGCGCGGCAAGCGATCCTCCTGCGCCATCGACGCAGCTTGCTGGAGGATCGGATCCGACAAGCGGACGCCCTGCGGGAAGGCTGCGCCGCTCGCCCATCGCACGAACGCCCATTCGGGCAACTCCGGCATCGACGCCTCGATCGGCTCCGGCCGCGACTCTGCGCAGACTCGCATCGCGAGCGCGAGCGCCACGTGGCTTCGCACCGCAGCGACACCGCCCCACGCAGCACGGTCCGCAACGACGCGATCGATCGGACGACCGAGCGCATAGGCAACGGACAAGCGCGGCCATGCGGGCTCATCGAGCGGCTGCGGCTGTGCTTGCAACCACGACTGCAGCGCCACGGCAGCGCGCGCATCCATCGCGTGCATCTGCAACAACCTCCACTCCGGCCGGGATTGCCCGTCCGCGCGCACGGCATCCGCGGCTCCGAGCAGCAACGCAGCTGCATCGCGCAACGTGGCGTTGGACTCGCCTGGGCTCCCGAGCAATTCGCGAGCGCGATCGACCATCGCCGACGACGGAGCCGCTTCGGCGCGCTGCAACGCGCCGCGCAACAGCCACGCGCGCTGCACCAGATTGGAGTGCGCTGGTCCGCGAGGGCGAAGGTATGGCGCCACCAAGGACTCCGACACTTGCGCGCCGGCGAGCAACGCGGCGGCGAGAACTCCAGGATTGTCGACGCGCAGCGCCGGCTGTGGACACGCGGCTCCGGCCATGGGGAACCGAGAACTCGCGAGCAACGCAGCGACCAGCAGCGCGGGGATCGGCTCCTGCCGATTGCGACCGAGCGCCCTGGACCAGAAGTCAGGCTGTGGCCGCGACCGCATCGGGCCCAACGCGATCAGCAAGGAGGCACACAGCCGATCCTGCAACGGCGCGCGGTCGTCGAGCACAGCGAACAGGCGATCATCGCCCTGCGGGCCTTCGGCGAGCGCCGCTGCACAGAAAGCCGACATGCGGCGCTTCATGTTCGATTTCTCGCCGCTCGCCAGAGCGAACAGAGCCGGCCCCACCGCAGGCCCGAGATCGCGCGCGAGTTGCCACCCCGCGCGAAGGTCGCGGGTCGGCGCTTCGACGAGCAACTCCGCGAAGCGCGCGCGCACCGCGGCGTCGTCGGCGGGCAATGCGAACAGGCGAGGTTCCGCAGACTGGGCAATCCCGCATTGAGCCGAAGCTCCGACGATGCCGACAAGAAGGAGCCGCACTAGGGCGGACTCGAAGGCACGAGGCCGCATGGACGGTCTTCTGGGCAAGGGCGACATGAGCAAAGGACAGCAGATCCTGAACAGCGAGGAAGTCGAGTTCCTGCTCGACTCCGGAAGCAGCGGAGCCAAGCAGGGCCAAGACGCAGCGCAGGGCGCACAGCAAGCCGTCACCATGCGCGGCGACCTGGACCAGATGCCGCTCGGCGACGTGTTCCAGACGCTCGGCCTCACGAAGATGGAGGGCGTGCTGCGCGTCTGCAACCCCGTCGAACAGCGCATCGTCTACTTCAGGAACGGACTGCTCCGCATCGTGGTGCCGCCGCGCCTGTTGATGCGACGCCTCGGGCAACGGCTCTTGCAGGCCGGCGTGCTGACCGCGGACGACCTTCGCGCTGCGCTCACCGAGCAGAAGCGCACCCCGCGCAGCCTCGACGAAGTGCTCGTGTCCGGCGGATTCGTGAGCCAGGAGCAGCTCGACGACATCGTTGCGCTGCAAGTGAGCGAAGAGCTCTTCGGGCTGTTCACGTGGACGCACGGCACCTTCGAGTTCTGGAAGGGCCCGCCGCAAGACGAGCAACTCCAAAAGCGCATCGATGGCTGCCACGAGTTCGAGGTCAACAGCTTGCTGCTCGAAGTCGCTCGCCGCAGCGACGAGTGGGAAGGCATCCTCGCATCGCTGCAGAACCTCGACGAAGTGCCGGTGCGGACCTCCGCGCCAGAACCGGACTCGCTCGACGACACGCAGCGAACGGTGCTCAACGTCGCGGATGGCAAGCACACGTATCGCGAGCTTGCCGACCTCACGGTCTTGTCCGAGTTCGAGTGCGCTCGCATCGCGAGGAACCTCGTGCAACTCGGGCTGATCGAGACCGCCAGCGCGCAGCACATGCTCGCGCTCGCGCAGAACCACCTCGACCAAGGCCATGGCAAGATCGCGCTGATCCTCGCGCAAGCGATGTGCGACCGCCGCGACGAGCGATCGGTCGAAACTTCGCGCGCGCTCGCCACGCTGCTGCGCGGCGCAGGCGAACCGAAGCTCGCGTCCGCGGTGCTGCTGGAGTCGGCGCAACTGCAGAGCGACGCGCAACTCGCGCTGCAACTCGGCCAAGAGGCGCGGCAACTGAGCCCGCGCGACCTTGCGACGATCAGCTTCTTGCGCACGACGATGCTCGCGCACATGAGCCCGAGCTCGCCCGAGCTCGAGCATGTCACGCTCGATTTGCTCGACGGCTTGTTGGCCGACGGCGACGTGGATCGGCTGTTCGCAGTCGTCGAGGAAACGAAGCAACTCTCCGCCTACACGTCGGAGATCATGGTGCGCGAGGCGCGCGGCCTGGCGAAGCGCAAGGAGAAGGACGCGGCGATCGAAGTGTTGCTGCGCGCGTCCCAGGCCTTCGAGGCAAAGGGCGATCGCCGTCAACAGATCGATCTGCTCGAAGTCGCCTACCGCCTCGACCGCGACCGCAAGGACATCCACAAGCAGATCCAGGCGCTGCGTTCGACGCCGCGCACGCGCGCGATCCGCATGGCCGCGGCGGCGTGCGCAGCAGTCCTCGTGCTCGGCAGCGGCGCGGTCTGGTGGAAGGGCAACGCCCAGGCGGAGCGCATTCGTTCGGAAGGCGCCAACATCCGCGCGTTGCTCACTGCAGGTGACTTGCCCGCAGCTTCGCTGGCGCTGGCCGCGCTCGCAGAGTCGGGAGTCGACGGTTCGGCCATGGACGGACTTCGACAAGAGGTTCGCGCAGCCGAGTCCGAACGTGCGCACAAAACGCTCGAGGCCGCGCGCAAGGACGCGAGCGCCCTGCTGCAGGAAGCAGGCGATCTGATCGCGAAGGGCGAGCTGGCGATGGCGTTCGCGGTCTACCAACGCGTGCGCGCCAACCCGGAGCTGAAGGCCGAAGCCGACTCCGCCGCCGCCGCGCGCTTCGAAGCGTTGCAACGCGACCTCCAGGCCGCGGTCGTCAAGCTGCCCGACCTATTGCCAGCGCCGCCGACAGACTTGCTCGACCGCCAGAAGGTCGAGGAGACGTTGACGATGTTGCAGCGCTCGGTGCCGCAGAATCTCTGCGCCGCGGCGCGCTCGATTCTTCGCCTGCGCGACGCAGACGCATTGCCGCCGATCGCAGAGCCCGCGCAACTCGCGACACTCGTCGATGCGGCGACGCGCGCAGCTCCGCTGCTCGAGAAAGGCATCGAACTGCTCGCGGCCTACGAGACTGCGTCGCAACGCAGCAGCGAGCAACGCAGGCTTGATCCGCTGTTCAAGGAAGCGCTCGAGAAGGAGCGCGGCCTCGACTTCGCGGGCGCGCTGGATGTCTACCGCAAGCTCGCTAGCTCCGCGGCAAACACGAAGGACCTCGGCAAGCACTTCGCGCACAAGGTCGCACAGCTCGAGGGCATCCTGGGCGTCTGCGAAGGCATCGAAGCCGCGACCAAAAACGGCGACCACGCGACCGCGAAGCGCGAGCTGATGGCGCTGCAGCAGTCCTTCCCTGACATCCCGTTCCACATGGTCGTCCGTCTGCCGGTCCGCCTGTCGACGTCGATGCCAGGCGCACGCGTGCGCTGGAACGGAGCAGAGTTTGGCGCGACGCCGCAGCTCGCGAGCTACACGCCAGGCGTGCCCAACCTCATCGAACTGCAACTGGACGGATTCCACGACGTGCGCATGTCGCTGCCCGAGTCGCACGACGGCGCCGTCGAAGTGTCGATGACGCTGCGCGCCGTGGCCGAGCGCACCCTCGAAGCCCCGATCGACCAGCCGATGGCCCAGGCCGAGGATCGCACGTTCGCGAGCGATCGCGACGGCGGCGTAGTGGCCTTTGACAACCGCACCGGCGAAAAGGCTTGGCGCACGCGCGACGACGACGCAACGAGCGCGCGCACCGCGCCACAGCTCTACCAAGGGCTGGTGCTGACTGCGTCCCCCGATGCGCCGCTGCGAGCGCAGGACCAATCGACTGGCAACGTGCGTTGGCAGCGAGAGGACCTTCGCACCGATCTCGCCCCGGCGCCGATGGATGGACGCATCGCCATAAGCACCGGCAAGAGCCGCATCCTGCTGCTCGACCCGCGGACTGGCGCCGACCTCGCTTCGTGGAACCTGCCCGCCGCAGCCCAAGGCGAGTTGGCGAGCAATGCGCGCACACTGGTCACGGCTCTCGACGATGGCTCGGTCGCAGCGCTGGACGTGAAGTCGATGTCGACGCGGTGGCGCACGAATCCCGGCGAGTTCGGGACCTCGTTGCTGATCACGGAAAGCGGCGTGGTGACACTCGCGGACGACGGCAAGGTGGCGCTGCTCGACCTCGACACCGGCAAGCCCAAGTGGCAGCGAGAGCTGAAAGGCACACCGCTGGCGCGGCCGACGGCAAACCGCGAGGCGCTCGCGGTGTCCTTCGACGACGAGATCGTCGTGCTCTCGCTAGCGACGGGCGAAGACGCGTTGCGCATCCGACCGCATGGAGTCGCGTGGTCAAGCGCAGCATGCATGCTCGGCGACTACCTGGCCGCGCCGACGCGCAGCGGAGAGACCCTGGTCTACTCGCTGCAGTCCGCGTCGCCGCGCTTTTCGCTGGCGTCGGAGCGCGCGCAATCCCTCTGTGGCGATCGCCGCAGCGACACGCTGCAGGCTGCCGGCAAGAAGCTGCGCGTCTACCGCGCGATGCCCTGACCCGGAGCGTCGCGAAGTCGCGACGCCGTCCGGTTTTCGCCACTGCCCGTCGGGCCACCAACACGGGCGCGCGCATCGCCCGTTGGCAACGCGGTGAGAACGCAGCATCACGGTCGTTGCGGCACAACGAAACGCACAAGGCGAGGCCACACCGTCTGGCATTGCAGACGCACCCAGGCCTGCCGTTCCGTCATAGGAAGGCATGCATTGCTGTCATGCGCGGACGATTCGCGCCCCTCACTCCCCCTTGAGAATGGAGCTTCTGCGCACAGTAGGCCTGCAAACATCGATCACAGTGAAGATAGAAACAGAGTTGGCACATGCATTGCTTCTCTTCCGGTGCTCACTCCGGACTCGGACCTCTTTATGCGACTCAACCTGTTTACGGTTTCCCTGATTGCCACGCTCAGCCTCACCGCGTGCGCGGACCACGCATCGCGCATCATCGCGGTCGATAACAACACGCAGACCCCGATCGGCCCCTCGGACGGCAACACCGTCGGCGGTGGCTCGGGCGGAACGGGTGGCACGGGCGGAACGGGCGGGACGACGAACCCAGGCGGGGTCAACAACACCGGCGGCGGCACCGGCAACACGACCGGCGGCACGACTGGCTCGACGACCTCGCAGCCGATCGGCACCGGCGATCCCTCGACAATCCAAGACGGAACGCTCGGCGATGGAACGGGCGGCGGCTCCGGCGGCTCGCCGGTTCCCGAGCCCGGCACGATGCTGCTGGTCGGCACCGGCCTCGCGGGCGCTGCGCTGATGCGCCGCCGCAAGCAGGGTCTCGGCCAGAACTCGAGCAAGTCAGCGTGAGTGCGACTGGTCGGCGATAGCCCGCCGACCGAGGATTGCTGCGGGAGGAAGTCCGAGAGTCCCTACCCGCATCCTCTCCGAAGGCTCCGCATCAACCGCTGTTAGGATGCAACGGTGCTGCCACGAACTGCCGCCTTCGCCACCAGCATGCTGGTCTTCGCCGCATGCATCGCCGAGCACGATGCTGCGCCGTCCCCACGTGACGACGACCATGCAGTTGCGCGCGTTTGCCGCGAACTCGTCGACGCCCGGCCCCACCAATTCGCAGAACGCATGCGAGCCGTGCTCGATCTAGGCCAGCCCGCCGCCGCGGCGCTCGCAAGAGAACTCGAGGCAACGCCAGAAGCCGAAGGCGTCGATGCCGCGCTCGCGACACTCGGACGTTTGGGCGGAGCAGATGCCACGCGCACGTTGCAGAGGTTCCTCGAGGGTCGCGGCCCGCACGCGAGCGCTGCGGCGTTGGCGTTGGCGGAGTGCCCTGCAGACGGTGTCCGCGAGCAGTTGCGATCGACGGTGGACGACCGCCTCGCGGATCCGACGACGCGCACGGCAGCGGCCGCGGCCTGGATCCGCCTCGGTGCCGGCAACGAGGTGCGAGCCTTCGTCCGCGGAGTGATGCTCGCGGGCACTCCGCACGGGCAGCAACTTGAGCCACAACTCGGCCTCCCCCGCCGCCCGCGATGGGCCTACGAACGCTACTTGCTGCAGCAGGCCCTGCGCGCAGCGTCCGGCCAGGACTTTGGCATGGACACCGATGCGCCATGGGACGAACTGCTGGCTGCAGCGGATCGCATCGATGCGTGGTTGAAGGAGCGCCCGTGACTCGAACTCGCATCGCAGCACAGCAAGGCGCCATGCTCGCGTTGTTGGCATGCGCGATTGCCGCGCAGTCGCCGCAGGACGACGCCAAGAGTGCGCAGAGCAAGGCGTTTGCCCAACTCGAGGAGCAACTCTCGAAGCGCCCACGGCCGTCCCTGACGCAGCGCCAGAAGCTGTTGCTCGACTTCTTGCAGACGCAAGATGACAGCACCGCCGCCGCGCCATCCCGCGAAACACTCTCGGTGCGGCTGCGGCTCGCCGAGATCGCGCTGCTTCGCCTCGACGCACAGACCGCGCAGAAGGCGTTTGCTGCGATCGCCGAGGCCGCGCGCGAGCGCTTCCCGAACGTGCGCCAGCGCGCGCAGTTTGGCCTCCACCAAGCGTTCCGTCTTGCCGGCGAGCCGGACGAAGCCAGGGCCGTGCTCGAGACACTGCGCGTCGAGAACAAGGGCTCCGACGTCGAGCGCGAAGCGGAACTGGCGCTTGCCCAACTCGATGCGCGTCGCCCGATCGCAGTCGGCGAAGCTGCCGACTCGTTGCTGTTCGGCAAGGACCTCGCCGGCGAAACGGTGACGGCCGAGTCCTTTGACGAAGAGCCGCGGCTCTTTGTGTTCTGGAGCGCGGAGCACGCGCCGTCCGTCCGACGGCTCGAAGCGCTCGCGCGCGCATGGAGCAAGCTCGGGCTGCCGATGCGCAACCTCGTCGCCTACTGCACCGACGACGACGCCGACATGCTGCGGACGATGGCGGACGACCGCGGCTACACGTTTCGAATCCTGCCGGCGTCGGGCTCCGGATATCTGCACGCCGATTGGCTGCGGCTCGGAGTGACGGCGGTGCCGACCAGCGTGCTGTTCGACGCAGAGCAGCAGTTGGTCGCCATCGACCCGCCGCCGCATCGCATCGCAGCGTGCCTGCAGCGCTGACGAAGAGCGCCACACACGCCATCCAGCGACGGCTAACGATCCGAACTGCGGATCAGGGGAACGACGTCGCGACGCTCTGCAGAGCCACGTCACGGATCGCGCCGTTGCGAACGAGAACGCGACCCTTGTAGGGCATGTGGCGGCGCTCGCATTCGACCTGCACCTCGATGTCGCCCTCAGTGGGAGCCGACGCGAGGTCGTTGAGGATGCGCAGGTTGCTATAGCCGAGCTGCAGCAGACGGGTCTCGACCGTCGCACGCGCACGATCGCCACCCGACGGAGGCGCCACGGGTGCTCCGCCTTCGACGACAACGGGAGCAGGCGGCTGCGGAATGCGCACGATCGCGTCGCCAAGGCTCTCGCCCACTTGCTGCGCGGTCTCGCGGACATCCTCGATCGCTTCGCGCAACCGCGACAGTTGCTGCTCCATGCGCGCGAGCTGCTCGTGATGGTCGCGCTGCGGAATCTGCTGCGACAACGCCTGCAGGCGCTCGTCGATCGACCGCAGCATCGCAAGCCCGCGCAGGTGCTCTTCGAAGCGCACGATGCGCAAGTGCACCATCACGTAGCCGACGGCGAGCGCGGCGAAGAACAGACTGAACTGCCAGGTTTCCATGACGCGAAGGCGCGGAGTCTAGCCAGCGATCGCCGCGGGGCGCGTCGAAATCGTTCCGCATCGGCGCGCGGCGTGGCGCAGAGGATGCGATCGACGGAAACCCGCGCCGCTCACGCGGCGGCGGGACGACGGACGAATCCGTAGGCGACGGCGCCTGCGGCGATGATCGCGAGGCCCTTCAGCGCGTTGCTGCGATTGCCTTCGTCCTGCAGCACGGCCACGACGAACGCGATCGACACGGCGATGAACAGGAACGGCGTGAACGGGTAGCCCCAGCAGCGATACGGCCGCGGTGCGTCGGGCTTCACGATCCGCAGGCGATAGACCGCCGCGACCGTCATGGCATAGAACAGGAACGCCGCGAACACGACGAAGTCCGTCACGTCGTGGAAGCCCTGCAGCGCCACGACGATCAGGATGCCGCATGCAGCCTGGACCCAGATCGACGCGACCGGCGTGCCCCACTTCGGGTGCACCTTGGTCAGCGCGCGCGGCATCAGCCCGTCCTGCGCCCTCGCGTAGAACGCGCGCGGCGAGGACAGCAGGTTGGGATTCGCTGCGCCGAAGATCGAGATCGCGATCAGCAGCGTGAGGTATCCCGACAGCGACGGCGACAGCACGCGTTCGACCGTGAGCGCCGCGACCTGCGTCGGCGGCGTGTCCGGCGACATCGCCTGCATCTCGGCAAACGGCACCGCGCGCAGGTAGATGACGTTCACGAGCAGGTAGACGGCGATCAGGATCAACATGCCGCCGACGAGCCCGTACGGCAGGTCGCGCTCGGGACGCTTCAACTCGGCTGCGTTGAACGGCAGTTGGTACCAACCTTCGTAGGCCCAGAAGATCGCCATGAACGCGGACACGAGCCCCGTCACGGTGAGCGTCGTGGCCGAAGTGGCAGCGGGCGCCGCCGCAACAGCAGGACCATCGAGCCCCGCCGCAAACACGCCGCCCAGGATGATCGCGCCGAGCGACGCGAGCTTCGCGAACGTCGACAGGTTCTGGATCAGCGCGCCGAGGCCGACGCCGAAGTGATTCACGACCGCGAGCACCAAGATCATCCCGCTCGCCACGGCGAGCAGGATGCCTGGGTCTTGTTTCTCCGCGACCACGTCGACGCCGAACAACGGCAGCAGGTTCTCCGCGAACGCGAGCGCGAGCGCCGCCATCGTGCCTGCGTTGATGACCCAGAAGAACGTCCAGCCGTAGAGGAAGCCGGTGAAGCGGCCCCACCCTTCGCGCAAGAACGCGTACTGGCCGCCGGCCTCGGGGAACATCGCGCCGAGTTCCGAGTAGGCGAACGCGCCGAACAGGCAGACGAGCCCGAGCGCGATCCACAGCGCATAGACCCAGCCCTCGGACGGCAACGCCTGCGCGACCTTGAGCGGCTTCAGGAAGATCCCCGAGCCGATCACTGCGCCGACGGTGATGGAGATCGCGCTCGTGAGTCCGAGGCGCCGCTGCAGTTGCGCGTTCGCCATCGGTGCCTCAGCGGAACTTGGTGACGCCAGGGATCGCGACGCTCTCGGTTGGCGGCGCCATGTCCATCGTGATCACGTCGGGCACGAGCTGCTCTTGCGACTCCCACGCCTCCTGCCACGTGACGTCCTTGCCCGTGTAGGCGGCCATGCGGCCCAGGATCGCCATCATCGTGCTGTTGATCATGTAGTCGCTGTTGTCGATGCGCTTGCCGGCGCGAATCGCCGCAAACATCTCATCGTGCTCGTTCTGGTACATGTCCGAGCCGGGCCCCTCGTGCTTCCAGTTGGTCTTGCCCGTGATCGCATGCTGGAACACGCGCGCCGTGCCCTGCGTGCCCATCACGTACTCGTCGACGTCGCGGAAGCAGCCGTTCTGCTGGCGGCAATACGAGAAGCCGCGCGTGCCGTCCTTCCACTCGTAGACCGTGGCGAAGTGGTCGTAGACGAAGCCGTAGTCGCTGCCCGTGCGCTTCTGGCGACCACCGAGCGAATACGCGCGCGTCGGATAGACGTCGCTCTTGATCCACGCCATCAAGTCGAGCGAGTGGATGTGCTGCTCGGCGATCAGGTCGCCCGACAGCCACGTGTGGTAGAGCCAGTTGCGCATCTGGTTCTCCATGTCCGTCCACGACGGCTGACGCGGCTTGAGCCACAGTTCGCCGGTGATGTAGTTGCCTTGGATCGCGAGGATTTCGCCGACGGCGCCCTCCTGCAGCTTCTGCACGATCGCACGTCGACCGTGGTGGTAGCGATAGCAGAGGCCCGACACGACGCTGAGCCCTTTGACTCGCGCTTCGTCGCACGCGGCGCGAACGCGGCGCAATCCCGGCGCGTCGGTCGCAACCGGCTTCTCGGCGAAGATGTGCACGCCCTTCTTCACGGCCTTCTCGATCTGCATCGGACGGAA
>CAIYFF010000618.1 GCA_903925435.1 uncultured Planctomycetota bacterium
AGGAAGAACATCGCGATGCCGAGCCACGCGAACCCGCGCGCGGACTCGGGTTGTTCCAAGGCCGCGGTCGCCGACCACGCCATTGCGAGCATGCTGACGCACAACAGCAACGGCATGCCCCAGAACAGCGCGCGGCGGCCGAGCTTCTGCACGAGTCGCGGCGCCATGCGACTCAGTGGCGCGGCGGCGAGGTTGAGCGCTGCATAGAGCGCGCCGACGAACAGCGGCGACGCAAACAGCGGTTCTGCCGCCGATTCGCGGTCGAGCACCACTTGGTAGTTGTGGAACGGGTAGCGCAGCAGAGCGAACAGCACGATCCAGTAGACGAGCAGCCAGCGCACTTCGACGAGCCATAGGTCGGCTATCGCCTGCCGGAAGAACCCGCCCCAATCGCGCTGCGTCACCTTCGCCATCGGCGAGACCTGCCACGCGCAAAGTGACGCGCATGCGCACAGCACAGCTGTCGGCAGCAGCGTCGCTGCGTGCGCGTATCCGTTCGAGTCGGCAAAGCCCCACGCGATCGCTCCGCCGATCAAGAACGAGCCGCCGGTGCCGTAGAGCCGCAGCGCGTGGATGCGCGACTCCTCTTGCAGGTAGCGATGCTGCGCGTCGTGCCGCCGCAGCAATTCGTAGAGCATCGTCGATGGCGGGCCCGACAGGATCGAATGGCCGAGGCCCATCAGCGCTTCGCCGACGCAGAAGCCGGTCAGCGTGCGCCACGACCAGATCACAACGAAGCCCGACGCCAGCACGAGCGGCCCGAGGATCAGCATCGCGCGCTGGCCGAGGCGGTCCGCGAGCACGCTGGTCGGCACGTCGCAGACGAACATCGCGACGTAGTAGACCGTGATGACGGATCCGTAGCCCGCGAGGTCGAGTCCGTGCTCTTCGAAGAACAGGAACAAGAACGGCACGCAGATGAACGGATACGTCAGCAGCGCAAAGGCTCGGAGCCAGCGCAGTTCGCGGTCGAGGGCGGGCACGGGCGCAGCACGTTCGCAGCCTTGCGGTGCGGAAGGAAGGGGCGTGCGCGAAAGCCGCGGCGCGCGCAGAGCCGCGCTGCGCACCCCGCGCCGTTGCTTTCGCCTGCGCGCTAGGCATCCTTGCCGCGTTCATGGCCATGGTGCACGACTTCCGCAGCGACACGATGACTGCGCCGACGCCCGCGATGCGGCGCGCGATGGCTGAGGCGAAAGTCGGAGACGACGTCTGGGGCGAAGACCCGACGGTGCGCGAGCTCGAAGAACTCGGCGCGCACATGCTCGGCAAGGAACACGCGCTGTTCCTGCCGTCTGGCACGATGGCCAACCAAGTTGCGATCCACGTTCACTGCCGTCCCGGCGACGAAGTGATCTGCGAGGATCGCAGCCACGTCTACTACTACGAAGGCGGCGCGATCGCGCGCTTCTCGGGCACGCAGGTTCGCGCGCTGCCGGCAGCGGACGGGTTCTTGTCGCCTTCCCAGGTGTCTGCCGCAGTTCGTGCCGACGATCCGCACTTCCCGCGCACGCGGCTCTTGGTGCTGGAGAACTCGCACAACATGGCGGGCGGCCGCGTCGGCTCGCCGGAACGGTTGCGCCAACTCGCGTGCGTGGCGCAGGAGCATCGCATGGTGGTGCATTGCGACGGCGCGCGGCTGTGCAACGCGGCCGTGGCATTGCAGTGCGACCTCAAGGAACTGACCGCGCCGTGCGACACGGTGACGCTGTGCCTCAGCAAAGGACTCGGCGCGCCGGTTGGCTCGCTGCTCGCCGGCGACGCAGCGTTCTGCAAGGAGGCAAAGCGCGCGCGCAAGGCGTTTGGCGGCGGCCTGCGCCAGTCCGGCGTGCTCGCCGCGGCGGGGCTGATCGCGCTGCGCGAAGGGCCGTCGCTGCTCGCAGAAGACCATCGTCGCGCCAAGGAATTGGCGCACGGCCTCGCCAAACTGCCGTGCCTCGTCGTCGACCCGAGCGTCGTCGACACCAACATCGTCATGGCCGACGTTCGCGGCCT
>CAIYFF010000619.1 GCA_903925435.1 uncultured Planctomycetota bacterium
CTCGACCGGCGCAATCGTCCGCGCTGGTTGTTGCGGGAGCAGCGAGAGCAAGGTCGCGAGCGCGGTGGAGATGCCCATGGGATGGGGCTATCGGCAGCGCGCGCGGCGGAGCTTGCGGAGTTCTCGGCGCAGCGAAGGCGCGCCCGCCAGCCCGGTCAGCTCGGCGCCGGCTCCGACAACGCCTGCTGCAGCGCCGTGAGGAACCCGCCGACGTCCGTCACGATGCCCTGGCTCTGTGCAGAACCGCGGTCGCTCAGCTTGGCCACCACCGCGGGATGGATGTCGACGCAGACCGTCTGCACGTCCGCTGCGATCATGTTGCCCGTGCCGATGCCGTGCAGCATCGAGCCAAGGATCACGACGAGGCCCGCGCCCTCGAGGATCTCCGCATAGCGCGCTTGCGCAGCGATGAGATCCATCACAGTGTCCGGCAACGGCCCGTCATCGCGAATCGAACCTGCGAGGCAGAACGGGACCTTCGCGGTGATCGCTGCGTGCATGACGCCGTTCTTGAGCAGCTTCTTCTCGACCGCCTGCTGCAAGCCGCCCGCGCGACGAATGCGATTGATCGCGCGCATGTGGTGCATGTGGCCGTGCACCGAAGGCGCGCCGGTCTTCTGGTCGACGCCGAGGCTCGTGCCAAACATCGCGGACTCTGCGTCGTGCACCGCGAGCGCATTGCCCGACAGCAGTCCGTCGACGTGCCCAGCACGAAGGATCGACGCGAGCGTCGCAGCAGCGCCGACGTGGATGATGACGGGGCCCGCGACGAGGATCACCTTGCGGCCCTCGGCTCGAACTTGCCGCCACGTGCGCACGACTTGGTCTACCTGCGCAGCGACGCGGCGCTCGCTCGAAGCGCCGCCCTGCATGAACCCAAACTTGGACTCCTGCAACTTGCGCGTCGTCTGCGCCGTGACGCGCACGCCGTCGTAGCCGGTAACGATGCGCTCGCCTATTTGCAGGTCGCGCAGCTTGACGCAGCGCGCGCGGCCGTCCGCCACGACCACGGCGGCGTCCATTCGCTGCTTCTCGACGAGGATCCACTGACCCGCCACGTGCACTTCGGTCACGAGGTTGGTGGTCGAGTAGAACCCTTCGGGCGCAGTGCCGGCGATGTCGACCGTGTCGAGTTTGCAGTCCTCGGTGTTGGTCTCGTTGATGCCGAGCGACATCAAGTCTGCGCGCACGCGCTCGTAGATCTTCTGGCTCGGGCTGATGACCTCGAGCTCCAACTCGCTCTCGTCGGTTCGCTGCTTGCCGATCTCGAGGCGAAGCACGTTGTAGGTTGCGCCTGCGGCTTGCACGGCCTCCATCGCATCCGACATCAGGCCGGAGTCGATCAGGTGGCCTTTGGCGCGAAACACGGCGACAACGTTCTTGGGCATCGGTCGCGCAGGTTAGCGGAGGCTAGCTCGCCTCTTCCACCCTCGTGGCGATCGCGACCGACGGCGCCGCGAGCCAACGCCCGCAGCGCCTTGCCATCGTCGTGCCTCAGAGCGGACGGATCTTGCGAACCGTGCCGCTCGACGTGCCGACGAGCCACAGGTTGCCATCCGGCCCCGTGTGGATGTCCGTCACGACGCCGAAGTTCTGGCCCCACATCAGCTCGGCCTGCTCCGTCGTGAAGTCGTTGCGGGCGAGGTTGTCCGCGACCTTGTCGAACAGCGCCGGATCCGTGAACTCCAGGTGGTTGCGACCGCCGTTGAGACGGAAGCGATAGAGGTGTCCGCGATTTGCAGTCTGGGCGACCGCCGAGCCGACGATCAGGTTGCCGGAGTACTGCGCGCCGAGGCCGTTGCCGCGGATGAAGCCGAGGCCGCCCGGAGGCACCACGTTGCGCCAGCTGAACTGCGGGTCGCGGTAGTTGGAGCCCTTGAAGCGCGTCATGCGGTTCTTCGCGGCGATCGGATCGTCCGCGAGGCTGCTCGGCAGGAAGCGCAGCTGCTGCAGGCCCGCGGGGCCAGCAGTTCCAAAGCCCGCCGCGACTTCAATCGCCTTGTAGTCCGCAACGCGCGCAATCGGACCCATGACTTGCACCCAGCCGCCGTTGAAGCCGGCCTCGACGTAGTTGATCTCGTCGTATGCGCGACCACCGTTCTCGGCCGTCCACAAGCCGCCGCGCACGGGATCGAACACCATGCCGATGCTGTTGCGGACGCCGATGGCGAACATCTTCTGGATGTTGCGGGCCGCCTGAGTTTGCTCCGGCGTCGTGGCGCTCGCCGCCAGCAGCGCGCCGTAGCGGAAGAACGGGTTGTCACCAGGGACCGTCCCGTCTGCGTTGAGGCGGATGATCTGCCCCGTCGCATGCGCGTCGTCGGGCAGCGGACCGCCGAACTGATCGTCCGCGACCGGACCGTTGTTGACGTTCTGCATCAGGCCACGGCGACCAGCGTCACCGTAGATCACATACAGCTTGCCGTCTGGGCCAAAGCGAACGATGCCGCCGTTGTGGTTGCCGCGTTGGAACGGAGCCGGGTTGCTCGTCGGATTCGCCGGGTCCGTGATGAGGTTGAGGTCTTCCTGGAACGTGCGCGTGCGATTGAGCGTCTGCGCATACGTCAGCGTCGAGCCATCCCAGACGAAGCGATCGACGCGGTTGCCCAGCAACGGGACCTGGCTGACCGAGATCGAGTCCGCGCCCGTGGAGCTCTCGGTCCAATAGATGTAGATGCTCGGATCGACTGGGAAGCGCGGGTGCTTCTCGATGCCGAGCAAGCCACGCTCGCTGTTGGAGTTGACTGCAAGGTCGAGCACGACGCCGGTGACGACGCCATTCTGGACGCGCTTCACCTGGCCGGAGGACTTCTCCGTGACGAGGAAGTCATCCGCGCCGAGGAACACCATGCCGATGGGCTGGCTCAGGCCAGCGACGACCGTGTCGACGGTGAGCGCCGGATCGACCATCGTCGGCGCGGGGGTTTGTGCATGCAGCAAAGAGGCCGGGAGCGCAGCAAGGAGAGCGCTCGCGACGCGTGAGGCGATCGAGAGAGTCATGTGAGGGAGTCCAGATAGAAACAAACGAGGCGCCGCAGTGAGGCGACAGCCCATGGAATGAACGACCAGTCACTTCGTGAGTCTGCGCTGGCCGTCGTCACCACATGGCGACAGTGCTTCTTGCATCGATGGGAACGGACCTAACGCGCAGGCCGGGAAAAACTGCGCGTATGCGGCACACGACAACGGCGTTGCGGCGAACCCCGTCCGTAAGTCGTTGGATTGGAGGATCGCATTGCGCGCCGGAGCATCCGTCGCCGAGAGGCTGAAGTCGGCCCCCCACCCCCAACACACGCGCCCCAACGCTGTCGAAGATCCCGACATTCCCGAGTCCGAGGGTCAAGCCCAGGGTGAGATCCGGCCGATAGCGCCGAGGCTATGGCACCGGCCACGAACGTAGAGACCGTCCTTTCCACCCCCCGCCGCGACGTCGAGTGCGCCGGCTTTCAGTGGTCCCTTGGGCCCGACACCCGGCTGTGCCGATCGATCGTCGAGAACGGCGCGTTCGAGCCGCACACGTCGCGGTTGCTGCAGGCTGCGGTCAAGCCAGGCATGACCGTGCTCGACATCGGCGCGCACATCGGCTGGCACACGTTGCGCATGGCACATCGCGTCGGCGACGCCGGCCGCGTCATCGCGTTCGAGCCGATCGGCGCATTCCGCAAGGACCTGCAACAGCACCTCGCGAAGAACCGACTGCAACGCAGAGTCGCGGTCGTTCCGATCGCGTTGTCGGACGTCGACGGCAAGCGCCCGTGCATCGCAACCGAGGACACAGCTTCGTTGTGCGAAGGCGAAGACGCGCCACTCGTCAAGGTGCGACGCCTCGATGACGTCGCGGTCGAGATGGGCTTGCCGCGCATCGACTTGATCAAGATCGACGTCGACGGCCACGAGCTGCGCGTGATCGAAGGCGCGCGCACCGTGCTGCAGAAGGACCGGCCGATGCTCTCGATCGCGTTCCATCGCTCCGCTGCGCCGGATCTCCGCGCAGCGCTCGCGATGCTGCACGACCTGCACTACGAAGTCTGCGACGAGGCCACGTGCCAACCGTTCGCAGCCGACGATGCGTTCCTCGCAGCATGCGGCGCCAACGTGACGGCGTTGCACGCGCTCGCGGTGCCGGTGGAGAAGCTCGCCAACATGCCGGTGCGGCTGCATGCGTCGCTGCGAGAACTGCAGTCGGCGCTCGATCTCACGCACGAAGGCGCGATCCTCGAACCCGACATCGACACCGTCGAGAACGAGTGCGAACTGCATCAAAGAAAGCGCCGCGACGCAGAAGCGCTCTGCACCGTGGCGCGCAACGCGAACGGCCCGTGCCTCGACCTTGGCACATCGCATGGACGCAGCGCGTTCAAGCTCGCGACTAACGTCGGCCCGAAGCACATGGTCTACACCGTCAACATGCTGCCAGAACAAGCGGCAGCGGCGGGCGTGCACGTGACGCACGTGCTGACGAAGGAACAGATCGGCGCCTACTGCCGCGAACGCGGCATCGAGAACGTCGAGCAGATCTACGCCAACACCGCGGAGTGGACGCCTGCGCCGGAGATCAACGGCCTGGCGATGGCATTCGTCGATGCGTGCCACGACACGGAAGCCGTGCGCCGCGACTCGCATCTCGCGTGGCAGCGACTGCGCGCGGGCGGGTTCTTGCTGTGGCACGACTTCAGCCCCGTGATGCGCAACCGCCACGAGTGGATCAAGACCTCGATGGACGGCGTCGCTGCGTTCTTGCGCGACATCGGTCACCGCGGCCCCGTGCACCACCTGCGCGGCTCTTGGATCGGCCTCATTCGCAAGGCGCAGTGATGAAGTCGCTGCGCTACCTCATCGTCTACCCCGGCTACTCCGCGGCTCGAGCCGAGGAAGAGTCGGCGTTCGCAGCGCGACTCACTGCACGCGGCATGGATGCCCGCGCGTTCGGGATCCCGTGCGAAGGCGGCTGGCTGCCGTTTGCCGAACTCGACCGTCGCCATCAGAACGGCGATCGCAGTCTACGCGAGGCCTATGCGCAGCTTCTGCTCGCGATGCAGGACCGCGACGTGCTCGTCGCTGCCGGTGGCGCGATGCTGCATCCTGCGATCCTCGACCAGATCACGCAGACCAAGCTGCTGATCTGCGCGGACGATCCCGAGAACTCCGACAACCTCTCGCGCCCCATCGCGGCGCACTTCGACCACTGCTTCGTCGTCAACGCCGCGCACGTCGCGGACTACGCGAATTGGGGCAGCAAGAGCGCATCGTGGCTGCCGCCGGTGTTGCGGCCCGAGCGCGTGAATGCGCACCAGACCGAGCGGCGCGTTCTTTACGGCCATCGCGATCTCGACCTCGTGTTGTGCTGCGACCGATCCTTCGGCATCGGCGACCGGGCACAGCGCGCAGAGCGCTTGCTCGCGGCATTCCCGGATGCGCACGTGCGCGGCCGCGGTTGGCCGCTCGGCGCCGCTTCGCAACACGAAGTGGTCGAGCTCTACTGCAGGAGCAAGATCGGCTGGAACCTCCACCACTCGACGGGGCCGTGCAACACGCGCCTGTTGGAGCTGCCCGCCAACGGCGTGCTGCAGATCTGCGACAACCAACGCTTCCTCGGTCCGATCTTCGAACTCGATCGCGAGATCATCGGCTTCGACACGATTCCGGAGTGCATCGAGAAGACGCGCTACTACCTCGCGCACGATGACGAGCGTCGACGAATCGCTGCGGCTGGACGCACGCGCACGATGCGCGACTACACCGAAGAACGGATGTGGGATCGCGTGGACGCGAAGGCCAAGGAGATCGCCGCGCAGCGTTCGAACAAAGCCAACCCACAAGCAACGCAGGTCACGCATCGCGCCGCCGCAAGCCGCCCCAAGGTGTGGCTCCTCGCCGACAAGCGCGGCTGGGCCTACGACCGCGAAGCGCAAGCAATGGCGCGCCATCTCGCGCCTGAGTTCGAGTGCCGCATCGCCTACGTGCAAGAGCAGCCGGACTTGTCGGCGTGGGACTTCGATCTCGTCTGGGTGTTCTTCTGGGGCGAGACGTGGCACCAGAAGTTCGTCACGGACAACCGCCGTGTCATCAAGATGATCGGCAGCCATCGCTGGCAGAACGAGCGCGCGTATGGGCCGCTCGATCCGCACGCATTCGCCGAGCAGCACCTGAGCGACGCCGCTCGTTGCGCCGCAATCTCGGAACGACTGAGAACGCTGGTGCAGACCGTGCGGGCTTGCGACCTCGCGCCGCAAGGCATCGACGCCACCGCGTTTGCGCCAAGCGCAAACGAACCCGTTGGCGCGATGCGCGTCGGCTGGGCCGGCAATCGCAACGACGCATGCAAGGGCCTCGACGATGTGCTCGCTCCTGCGTGCGCAGGCCGATTCGATCTGCGCATCGCCGGCGGGGACCTAGATCCCTCCGCGATGGCGGCGTTCTACCGCGATCTCGACGTGCTCTGCGTGGCGTCGTCGGCGGAAGGCGGGCCACTGCCTCTTCTCGAAGCGCTGGCCTGCGGCGCGTTCGTCGTCACCACCGACGTCGGCATCGCGCGCGAGGTCGTGCGCCATGGCGACAACGGCCTTGTCGTTGCGCGCGACCCAGCAGCCTTCCGCGCCGCGCTGCACTGGTGCGAACACAACCTCGCGTTCGTGCGCTCGCGCCGCATCCAGCGCGCCCGCGGCATCGCTGCCGTGCGCGACTGGGAGCACGCATGCGCAGTTCGCGCAGAGACGCTGCGCGCGGCCATGGCAGAACTAGGACCAACGGTGCGCATGACGAATGCGGCGACCGCTGACGTGTCCAACGACACGCACGGCTCCGGCTCCTCACTGCTCGACAAGCTGCACGGCTCGTACCACGACCATCTCGGATCCGTGACGAGCGCGGACGAAGACACCTACCGAGCAGCGAGCGCCTACTACCGCGCCGAACTCGCGCAGGCACTGCCTGCGTCGCGGACTGCGCGCATCGCCGAAGTCGGCTGTGGCTTTGGCCACCTGCTGCGCTTCCTCGCGGAGCGCGGCTACTCCGATCTCACTGCGTGCGACCTCGATCCGCGGCTTGCAGAAGCGACGGGCCGCCGCATGCGCGGCCGCGCCAATGTGGCGCACCGCGAAGCGCGCGCGTTCTTGCTCGACCACCCGGGCGCATTCGACCTCGTGCTCGCGTTCGACCTCGTCGAGCACTTCGACCTCGAAGGCGCCTACGCGTTCGCCGAAGCGACGCGCAACGCGCTGCGTCCAGGCGGCGTCGCGATCTTCCGCACGCCCAACATGGCCAACGTGCTCGGCGGCTATTCGCGCTTCATGGACCTGACGCACCGCATCGGCTTCACCGAGCAGAGCGCCGCGCAGCTGCTGCGCGCCGCTGGCTTTGCCGAGATCACGACGCTGCATGCGCAGCACGAGCCAGGACCACTGCGCGATGCGCAGATGCAGAACCAGAAGTTGCACGAGCAGCTGTTTGCGCAACAAGACCGCTCGCGGCCGACGTGCTTCGACAAGAATCTCGTGATCGCTGCGCGCGCCGGCATCGCAGCGCCACGCGTTGACGTGCGAGTCCATGTCGCAGGATCCGTGCGATGAGTCGCCGCACTCGCTTCTGCGTCACGCTCGACGTCGAACGCGACTACCAGCAAGGCTGGTCGACGCCTTCGTCGCTGACCTTTCACAGCGTGACCGCGGCACTGCCGCAGCGCTTTGCGCCGCTGTGCAGCGCGCACGGCGTGCGCCCCACGTATCTCGTCAGCGCCGAAGCCATGCTCGACCGCGATGCGGCAGACGCGCTGCGTTCGCTGCGCCACTGCGAACTCGGCGCTCACCTGCACGCAGAGTATCTGCCACCAGGACCGCGTCCTGAGACATGGTCGGACGCAGCGTTGCGCATCCGCGCCATGCAACGCGACCTCGAGCCCAACGACGAACGCGATCGCCTCGCAACGTTGACTGAGTTGTTTGTGCAGCAGTTCGGCAATCGACCCACCAGCTTCCGCGCCGGTCGCTTTGGCGCAGGCCGACACACCGGCCGCTTCCTCCAAGAACTCGGTTACGTCGTCGATTCGTCGGTGACGCCAGGCATCGCATGGCCCGGCAACGATGGCGCTGCTGGCCCAGATTGGCGCGGCGCGTCGCTGCAGCCGTGGCGAGTGCACGCAAACGGCGACCTCGCGCAAGGCGGCGACAGCGCGCTCTTCGAGATCCCGATCACCATCGCGGAGCCATCGCGCATAGGGCGACCTGGAAGCGACGCCGTCTGGCTGCGCCCGTGGTACAGCGACCGCGCGACGATGATCGCACTGCTCGACGCGGCGGCTCGCGACGAGGACCGCGGCAGTCCGTGGCGAACGCTCTGCATGATGTTCCATTCGATGGAGCTGATCGCCGGCGCTTCGCCGTACGCGCAAACCGAAGCCGAAGTCGATCGCGTGCTCGCCGACCTCGACGCAGTGTTCGCGCGCAGCAAACAACTCGGCTTCACCTCCGCCACGTTGACCGAAGCTGCGCATGCGCTCGCACGCGACGAAGACGCGGCCACCCGTTCGCGCGCGAGTCGCATCGATCTCGGCGCGTGGACCAAGAAGGAACAGCGCTGGTCTGCGTTCGCGCCATCTTTCGATCCGTCGCCGACGCTCGAGCAGCACGCGGTGCAACCGTGGTTCCGCTACAGCATCGAGCATCGTCACGAGCGGTGGGACAACTGCCTCGGCTACGCGTGGCTCGCGCAGCATGCGGACAAGGACACGCCGATCCTCGACGTGGGTTGCGGCCCGGGTGTCAACTTGCAGTGGCTCGCGCGCAACGGCGTCCGCCACCTGCACGGATGCGACCTCGATCCCAAGGCGATCGCCGCGGGCCGCGACCTCGCATCCTCGACGGGCGCGTCGATGCAGTTGTTCTGCGACGACGGGCAATCGCTGACGGGCGCGCCGGCACTGCGCTACGCCGCGATCGCTGCGATGAACTGGATGCAGCTCGTCGATGGGTTCTCGCTCGACGCGTTCCTCGACCGCGCAACGTCGCTGCTACGTGACGATGGACTGCTGCTGATCGACTACGTCGATGAGAGCTACGGCGACGATCCTCGCGCGCGCTGGCTCACTTCGGACTGGAGCAAGCCCGAAGCCGAACGGCGTCCAAGCGAGTACCGCACGCGCCATTCACCCACCCTGTTGATCGACACGTTGCGTCGCCGCGGCTTCGCAATCGAGCGCCATTGGCGAGTCGACGGACCTGTGCCTCGCGGCGTGCTCGGTTGTCGCTATCGCCACAGCGCGTTGCCCAGCGTGCTCTTCGTCGTCGATGCGCCCGGTTGGGCGCATGACCGCAAGGCGCAGAATCTCTGCCGCGAGCTTCGCGGTCGCTACGACGGCCGCATCGTCTACCAAGACGCGCTGACGACCGCAGACCTCGACGGCGCGGATCTCGTCGTGATGTTCTAATGGCGCCAGTTGCAGTCGCTCGATCGGCTGCGCGAGCCGCTGTCGCGCATGCGCGACAAGCTGCTGATGGGCGTCTGCTCGCACAACGAACTCGAGGGCGAGTTCCGCAGCAAAGGCCTCGCAGCGCTGCGCCGCCTGCCGAAGTTCGTGTTCACGCACAGTCGCCTGCTCGAGTGCGAAGTGCGCCCGCTCGTCGGCGGCGCATCGTGGCTGCTGCAGAACGGCGTCGACGCGACGTTCTTCTCGCCGGCATCGACGCCGCGTGTGTCGCACGAAGGCACGCTCGTCGTCGGATGGGCTGGCAGCGTCGGCAACTTCGGCGCGTCGATGCGCGGATTGCCCGACGTCATCGAACCTGCATGCGCCGCGTTGCCCGGAGTCGAACTGCGCATCGCAGCTCGCGAAGAGCGCCTGCGCTCGCAGGACGAGATGCGCGACTTCTATCGCTCGATCGACGTCTACGTCTGCGCCAGTCGCGTGGAGGGCACGCCCAATCCGTGCCTCGAAGCAGCCGCATGCGGAGTGCCCATCGTCACGACCGCCGTCGGCAACATGCCGGAGCTGATCCGCGACGGCGAGAACGGGTTCTTGCTGCCTCGGACTGCGCTCGCGTTCCAGAAGGCGCTCTCCGTGCTGCGCCTGGATGCGCGGCTCCGCGCCCGCATGGGCAAGGAAGCGCGCGCGAGCATCGAGCGCGACTGGAACTGGGCCTCGCGCGCCGATGCGTTTGCGCGGATGTTCGACGCGGCTCTCGCTTCACCAAAGGGTGCGACTGCGGCCGTCACTGCGATGGAGCGCGGCGTCCATGCGATCGCGTGCGGCAACGGCGACGGTGCGATCGCCGCGATGCAGGATGCGCTGGCTGCCGATCCGCGTTGCGCGCGCGCGCATGCGCACCTGGCGCAACTGTGGTGGGACAAGGGAACGCACGATGCGGCGCTCACGGCGCTCGGCCACCAGCGCGATGCACTGCATCTCGGCCGCGACGACGCGGAGACGATGGAGTTGTTGGCGAGCCTGCTGCGCCGCCAGGGCAAGGCCGACCTCGCCGCTGCGCTGACCTAGCACGCGATTCTCTTCCCCCCCTCACGCGTCTAGAGAGCATGCGCATCGCATGTTCTCTGTTGGCGTGGGCGTTCGCGTCCGCGCCACTCTGGTGCCAAGGCCTGGCGTGGAATCTGCCTCCCCTCGGCGCCGCTGAGTACCGGCGCACGCTGCGCGCTGCGTCCTCCGTGTTTGACTCGCGCAGCAAGTCGGAGGCGGGCAAGGGCGCAGACGCTGTGCCACAGCAGTTGCTGCCCGAGTTGGCGCCGGGGCCAATCCTGTGCGAAGGCGAACTCGACGACCGTCGTCAACGCGTGACGACGCCAGTGCGCGACCTGCGCGATGTCGTGCGCGCCATCGCGTTCGATCTCGCAGCATCCGGCAGCGGCACGTGGAAGTTCCCGCGCATGGTGCCGTTTGGCGATCTCGTCGTGAGCGGCAGCGTCAGCGCGCTGGATCAAAACGGCATGCAACGCATGAAGCTCGCGATCGACCGCAAGGCGGCGACGCCGAGCGCGACGGACCCGAAGCATGGTCACTATGAGCCTGCGGCGATGTTCGCGTTCGACGCGAGCGGCTCGCTGGAGTTGCAGCGCACAGTCGACGCGACGAAGGGGCTCGTGACTTCGTTCTCGGCGACGATGACGCTGCATGTGGCGGAACAGAAGAAGCGCGTGCGCCGCATCGACATCGAGGATGCGTGGGACTTGGTCGCGGTGCGCGAAAACCAAGACGCGGACTTCCGCAAGCGCGTGGCCGACGCGGTGCGGCGGGGATCCCAATGGGTCCGCGAACAGTTGGAGGACGACTCCGCGACGTGGGCGCGCGATGGCAAGGATGACGCATTCACGTTTGGCAGCGGACGGCTCGCGCTCGCGGCGTTGACGCTGCTCCACGCCGAGGTGCCGCCGACGGATCCCGTGCTCGCCGATGCGCTCACCGCGTTGCACAAGCGCAAGATGACCGACAGCTACTCGCTCGCGACTGCGCTGATGACGTTGTCGCAACAGCACGCGCCACTGCGCGAGGCCGAGATGGTCCGATCCGGCTCCATCACGCGACGCGCGCCGCGAACGCTGCCGGACAAGGAGCGCGCGCTCGCGCAGAAGTGGCTCGACCGACTGCTCGACAACCGCGACACGCGCGTCGATCCCGAACGCACGCTGCGCTTTGACTACGACGGCGGCAAGCGCTTCGACAACTCGGTGTCGCAGTATGGGCTGCTCGGCCTCGACGCCGCCGCGTTGTGCGGCCTATCGATCTCCGACGCGACGTGGGCTGCGTCCGCCGACCACTTCCTTGCAGCACAGTGCCCGCCGAGCGGCGGCGGCGCGCCGCTCGCTCTGGTCACGCACCGCAACCTCGCGCTCGCAGCCGGCACTGAGCCTGAGCCGCGCACGTTGCGCATCGCGCCGCGCGGCTTTGCGTATCAGGAACCATCAGAACCGCCGTATGGCAGCCTCACCGCCGCGAGCCTCGCAGGCATGATCGTCGCACGCGCAGGAATGCTCTCGATCGAACGCGCGCCGAAGCGCCGCCTGCGCGAACTCGACGATGCGATCGACGCCGCGTTCTGCTGGATCGGCCGCGAGTTCACCGTGCGCAGCAACCCTGGGTTCGTGGGCAAAGCCGACAAGCACTGGCACTACTGGCTCTACAGCCTCGAACGCGCATGCGAGCTCGCTGGCATCGCGCGACTGTGCGGCCGCGATTGGTATTACGAAGGCGCGCTGCACTTGCTCGCGCAGCAGCAGAAGTCCGGCGCGTTCAAGGCCGGCGGCGGCGAGACGATGGCGATCGAGGCGACGTGCTTCGCCGTGCTGTTCCTCAAGAAGTCGACGCTGCCTGCGATCACGGGGAAGTGACCGCAGCGCGCGGCTTCACCACCACCAGTTTGCGGTGTCGAACAGCAAGCCGATGCCGGCGCCGACTGCGATGTTGCGGCCACTCGAACTGCAACCGCTCGACAGCGCGCCGATCGTGGCGCCCGTCACGGTGTAGACCGGGAACGTCGAACGGTAGGGCCGGCAATACGGGTCGCTGACGTAGATCGGGTTGCCGTAGCAGTCGTACCCGTAGCCGTAGCCGCGCGTGTAGACGTAGCGCGTCTCGTGGATCGGCCGGTCGACATACACCGTGCGCTCGACGACCGTCGGCTCCATCGCCGCGTGATCGGCTGCGCGGCGCTCGTCGACGGCGTTCATGAGCCACGAGCTCGTGCTCGCCTGGTCCGTGTCGATGCGCGCGATGCGAGCGGCGCCGTCGCTGCTCAATTCAGCGCGCCGCGCGAATGCCTTCGTCTCTTGGCCGGCACCGGGGCGCTTCTGCGTCTGCGCAGGCTCATCCTTCCCGGCGCTCGGCTTTGGCGCATCGACACGTGCCACGTAGGGCGAGGCGCACGACGCGAGCAGCAAGACGATGGCGATCGGATAGCAACGCATGGCAGGCA
>CAIYFF010000620.1 GCA_903925435.1 uncultured Planctomycetota bacterium
CGCGCCGACCAAGTCGTGACGACGGTCGCTGGCGACGCGAGGTTGGCGAGCGCAGAAGTGCCAGCGCGTCTCGATCCCGGCATCTACCTGCAGTGGGGATCTGTCGTGATCGCAGTGCGCAGCGAGTCGGCGGTGCGCGGCGGAATGCTCGCGCTCACCGTCTCGCGTCCGCTTGGAGCCGACTTGCTCGGCGCGCTGGCGCCAGGCGCATCTGTGCTTTTGTGCGATCCGCGCGGCTATCCGCTCGAAGTCGCTGGCTCACGCGTCGATCCCAAGGCGTTGCTCGATCATGGCCGCGACGCAGCGAGCATGCTGTCGCGCGAGCGCGCGATGTTCGCTGCGCTCGATCAACGACGATCGGTCGTGCAGCGTGTCAGTTCCGCGTTCGGCGATTGGCTTTGCGGCTATGCAGCGTTGCGCGACCTGCAGGACACGCCGCGAGCGTTGCTGACGTTGGCGCAGCCTGATCAGCCCGCGACGCTCGACTTGTCGATCGGACGCATTCCGGTGCGCGCGTTCTTCGTGCTCGTCGCCGGATTGCTGCTGGTGTTGTCTGCGTTCGTTGCGTTCGTCGTGAGCTCGCGCATCAGTCGACCGATCGAGCAGATCGAACGCGGCGCGCAGTTGCTTGCGGATGGACAACTCGAAGCACGCGTGCCGGTCGACGAGAAGGGGCAGCTCGGCCAGCTGGCGCGCACGTTCAACAAGATGGCGGGCGACTTGCAGGGTCGCTTGTTCGATCTCGAGACGCTCAACCGCGCGATGCGCGAGTTGTCGTCGCAGCTCGACGAGAACCACACGATCGCGGTGCTGCGCCGGTTCTGCGAAGAGCACGTCGCGGCGGATCGCATTCGCATCGCGGTGCTCGATCCCGATGCGGGCAAGGTCGACTTGCATGGCGGCGCTGAGGTCGAGCGGCTGGATCTCGCACCGACCTTCTCGTTCTTGTCGCGTGCGCTTGGCCCGTTTGCGTTGTGTCGTGTGCAGGCCAATTTCGCCGACTTGCTCGCGCGGTTGCCGTCGGTCAACAGCATGGTCGGCGTGCCCATGGTCGTCGGCGGCCGGTGTCGCGGCGCCGTGTTGCTCGGGTTCCACGGGCAGCGTCCCGGCGAACTCGACCTCCAACTGCTCGCGACGGTCGCAGCGCAAGCGGCGGTCGCGCTCGACAACGCGCAGCTCTACAGCCACGCGGTGATGGATCCCGTCACCGGCACGTTTGGCCCGGATTACTTCCGCCGCCGCGTCGCCGAAGAGGTCGCGGTGGCGCAATCGCGCGGCGCGCCGCTCGCGCTGGTGGCGCTCGGGCTCGGCGATGGTGCGAGCCGTCCGCGCGGCCTCCGTCGCTTTGCCGCCGTGCTGCGCGAGCACTTGCCGCGCGGCGGGCTCTTGTGCCACTCGGGTGCTGGTCAGTTCCAACTGCTCGCTCCCAATGCGGATCGCTCCGCTGGCGAGGCGCTCGTGCTGCGCGTGCTCGAGGCATGGCAACGCGTGGTCGAGCAGGCGCAGGAGAGCGACATCGAAGACAAGCGACCGACCAGCGCGCTGGCGGTGTTCCCCGAAGAGGCTGCGTCGGCGGAGTTCTTGTTCGAAGTGCTGCGGCACCATCTCGCGTCGGGCTCTGCGTTGACGCCCGCCGCAGTCGAGGTCGACGCAAGCCTGCGCCGCGCCGGCATCACGGCGACAAGTCCGGCCATGCGCGAGGTCTATCGCACGCTGCGCCGCGTCGCGCCGACTGACCTCGGCGTGCTGTTCTTGGGCGAGACCGGCTCGGGCAAGGAAGTGCTGACCAACTTGCTGCACCGATGGAGCCGCCGCGCCAACGGGCCGCTCGTCAAAGTGCACTGCGCCGCGTTGTCGGAGACGCTGCTCGCGAGCGAGTTGTTCGGCCACGAGAAGGGCGCGTTCACGGGCGCGGACCGCCGCAAGGTCGGCAAGTTCGAGCAAGCGAACGGCGGCACGATCTTCTTGGACGAGGTGGGCGAGATCCCGCTCGACGTGCAGGTCAAGTTGTTGCGCGTGCTGCAGGAGCGCGAAGTCGATCGTGTCGGCGGCGCCGAGCCGGTGCCGATCGACGTGCGCGTCGTCGCAGCGACGAACCGCGACATCGCGCAGATGGTTGCCGATGGCCGCTTCCGCGAAGACCTCTACTACCGACTCCAGGGCATCGTGGTGCAGGTGCCGCCGTTGCGCGACCGGCGGCAGGAGATCCCGGGACTCGTCGAACAGTTCCGCAGCGAGGTCGCGGCATCGGGCGAGAGCCGGGTCCGCGGCTTCGCGACCGATGCGATGGACGAACTGTTCCGCCGTGAGTGGCCTGGCAACATCCGCGAACTGCGCAACGCGGTGTATCGAGCCATGGTGCTGGCAACCGGCGAACTCGTGGAGCGGCGCGATGTGTTCGCGGCGTTGCCGGTCCAGGCTGGCGGTGCTGGTGGCGGGCTCCAGCCGCTGCCGCCGATGCCTGCCGCCTCGCCGGCTGCCCCCGCGGTCGCGCCCGGTGCGATCAACCCCGCCGCAGGTCCGAGCCTTCCGCCGGTAGCGGAGGCAGGTGGCTCGTTGCCTGTGCCGTCGGCGCCACCCTCGGGTTTGCCCGCTGGTGTTCGTCCCGCCGAGGCCGTGGCTCCGGTCGAGACACAGGTCGAAGTGCCCGCCGAGTTGCCGGCGAGCGTGGATGACGCTGGCGCGAGCGGTGGCGAAGCGGAGGCTCCGCCCAGCCGGCAAACGGGTGCAGGGCCAGTCGTCCTCGACAGCCTTCCTCCCAGAATCCGGGTGCTCTACGACCAGCTCGTCGAGAAGGGCTCGATCGGCACCCAGGACCACATGACCACCGCCGGCGTGTCGCACCGGACGGGGTTGCGCGACCTGCAGACGCTGGTCGAGCTGGGGCTGGCCGAGCGAGTCGGCACGCGGCGAGGGGCAAGATATCGGCCAATCGGTGGCCAATAACGGCGGTGGCCTCGATGGCTGGATGGCGAATTGCGATCGGACGGCAGTTTGGATCGTGTCTCGGCGTGGCTAAAAAATAATTCATGCACCAGAAGTCCTTTCCAAATCTAGGCATGGGAATATCGCCATATTCGCCATGCGGACCAGGGCACGGGCCTTGCCGATGCGTTCCCCGTCCGGGAGCTCGGTCGGCGCCTGGACAAGCGGTCTCCTGTTTGGGGGTATCTGGTCATGGTCAACTTGCCTCGGTTCACGCGCCTTTGTGCTGCCCTGCTCCTCGCGGTCTCCTGCGCGTTGGCGCAGGTCGACCTCAAGGCGGATGCGGTCGTCTACTTCGGCAGCGCGAGCAATACCTCGGCTCCTGCCGTGATCGACGAGCAGAAGGTGCGCGAGGCAACGCCCGAATGGCAGACGATCCAGGCCGACGGTGTCCGTCGCGGTTCGGCCCGCTACATGCTGCTGATGGGCGAGATGGATCGCAGGATCCGCGCCGCGGCGAGCACGGCTGCCTCGAGCGCCAGCAAGGACCTGGTGGTCCGTTCTGGCGACATCACGAACGACAACGGCCGCACCGCGGTCGATCTGACCAGCGACGTCATCGCCAACCTGTGAACGTCGCCTTCGGCGAGTCGATGCGGCGCCTCTTCGCCCCCTGGCTGTCGCTCCTCGTCCTCCTCGGCTGCGTCAGCGAATCGACGCAGCGCGTCGACCCGATCCAGGTCCAAGCCACTGTCGATGGCATGCGCCCAGCCGACGCTTCGACCGCTGGGCCGCTCGTGGTCGGGCTCAGCGGGTTGCCTTCGGACTCGGCGCGGGGCGCGCGTCCAGTCGATGCGATCCAGGACCCCCAGGCGCAGACGCGCAGCGAACTCGAAGCGCACCTGCGCGGCCTGTTTGGCCCGAGCATCGTGATCGGCCCGGATGGGCGGATCACGAAGCAGTACTTCTTGGTCGGCGAACTCGGTCCGACCTTCTTGAAGCTGATCCACGAGATCCGCCCAGAGCAGCCGCTGCCGATCGTGGAGCCCGGCAAGCCCGTGGTGCCGCCAGCGCCTGGGACCAAAGTCGGCGGCGAAGGTAGCCGAAGCATCCTCGGCCAGATGCTGCGCGGCAGGGAGATCGAGATCACGTATCTGCCGGACTTCGAGAAGCTGTCCGGTGCCCGCATCGCCGACCCGCCGAGCCCTTCGCAAGGCAGCGCCGTGACCGGCGCGCCCATGCAGGTCGACGTGACCAACTCGACGCCGGTGGCGCTGCTGCTGGTGACGGCGACGTCCGCTGGACTGACCGCGTTCGAGGGCGCGCTCGACCTCTTCTACACCAGCATCCCGCAGATCGAGATCACCGTGCAGGTGATCGAATACACCAACGCCGATGCGCTGGCGTTCGGCGTGACCGGCATCGACGCCAACACGCCCAACATCGACAACCTGAGCTCTGGCGCGCTGGTCCAGGCCTACACGTCGATCTTCCCACTGCGCCAGCCGGTCGTGGGCGCGAGCCCGGTGACCGACGTGGGCCTCTTCACGCTGGGCGGCATCCACGACAGCTGGGAACTCAACGTGATCCTGCAGGCCCTCGAGGCCAACAACGTCGCGGACATCACGAGTTCGCCGAAGCTCGTCGTGCGCAACGGCGGCGTGGCGTCGATCTCGACGCTGACGCAGATCCCGTTCCCGAAGGCGCGCATCAACCAGGGCATCAACGCCGTCACCGCCGACATCGAGTTCAAGCCGGTCGGCGTGAAGATGAACATCATCCCGGTCATCGCGGGCAAGGACACGGTCTTGCTGCAGCTCTACGCCGACGTCTCGGCGGTCACGGGCTTTGCCAATACGACGCCGGTGGTGACGCCGATCACGAGCCAGCGCAGCGCCGTCACGACCGTCTACCTGAAGCACAACCACAGCTTGCTGATCGGCGGCCTCAAGTCGGTGACGTCGTTCCAGAGCGAGACCAAAGTGCCGATCCTCGGCGACATTCCGCTGCTTGGGTTCTTGTTCCGGTCGACGTCGACGAGCCGTCAGGAGACCAGCGTCGCGTTCCAGATCACGCCGCGCATCGTCAACGACCGTGGCTCGCCGACCGAACGCGAACGCTGAAGCCGCAGCGCGGGCGCGGAAGAACCGATAGGATCCTGCGTCCTACGCGGGCTCGCGAGCGAGCCGCAATGCTGAGATCCGCACCGCGAATGACCCGACGACCGCACAACGAGCAGCAGGGCATCGCCCTGATCCTGGCGCTGATCTTCAGCATCCTGCTCTACATCCTCGTCGCGGAACTTGTCGTCTCGGCGCGCTTGCTGCGCGTGACTGGCGAGAACGATGCGCTGCTCGCCCGCATGGCCAACCAGGCGGACAACACGTTTTCGGAGATCGAGGACACGCTGCTGTCCGATCTCGCGGGGGCGGCGGCGGGCGAGGAGGGTGGTGCGCTCGGCGGTGTCGGAGCGCCACCCATGGGGGCAGGCGCCGAGGGCGCCGAGGGCGGCGAAGCGGGCGAAGGCGGCGAGCAAGAAGACCCATCCGCGACGTGCGACAGCAGCCGCGATGGTAGGGCCAAGCCGCAGTCACGCGCCGAGAATGACCTCAC